>JAGQUU010000171.1 GCA_020438345.1 Solirubrobacterales bacterium
AAGATCATGGATCGCGCCTCCTCCAGGATCAACTCGGTGGTGGAAGCGGTCCAATCAGGGGAACATTGCGCCGGACTTGAATCGACTATCCGGGCCTTCGCTCTCGGACTGCTCGATCCGGACGGTGACAAATACAGGCTGGCCAGCGAGCACCTTGAACATTGCCCGGCTTGTCGGCGGGAAGTCTGGATGGAGCGGGGGCTTGCCGCGATCGGCCCGCCGCTTCCGATTGCTTTCGCGCTGCTCGCCGGAGGCGCCGGAATTACCGGGGGTGCTGCCGGTGCGATCAGTCTGGTTGAAGGCGGGGGAGGTGCGGCTGGCGTCGCCGGAGTCCAAGCTGGCGCCACCGGGCAAGCGGGTATATCCGCCGGCAAAGGTGGCGCAGCAGTCGGGCAGGGGGCTTCGACCGCGCGAAAGACGGCGGTCGCCGGTGGTGCAGTTGCTGCGGCAGCGATCGTCGCTGTTGCAGTCGGGGTGGCAACCGGAAAAGTTGGTGGCGATTCCGGGTCCGGACCGGAAGGGAAGCCGGCAGCTTCACTCGCCTCGGCGGGTGGCGGTGCGGGCGGCGGTGGTTCCGGGAGCGCGGCTTCGGCACAGGCGGCGAAGGCAGCGAGGAAAGCCGCCGAGAGAGCCCGTTTGAAGGCAGCCGCAGAAAAGCGTCGCCGGGCCCGCGCTGCTGCGGCGGCGGCTGAAGCAGCGGCGGCAGCTGCTGCCGCGGAGGAGGCCGCGGCCGCAGCTGTGCCCGAGTCGGCCTATGTTCCGCCGGTTGAAGCACCTGCTCCTGTCGAGCCGGCCCCCGATCCCCCGAAGGCTGAACGGCCGGAGCCGGACCGGAAGCCCGAGCCGGCACCGGAGAAGCCGGATCGGCCGGAAGCCCCTTCGAGGCCGGCCAAGCCCACCACTGATGCCGGCGAGGAGTTCGGTCTCAGATAGATCCCGGCCTCGCGTATCAACGCGGTCGAAATAGTGGGGGGGGAGTGTGTCGTTCTGCGGGGACGTCATTGCAGAGTGACGTTTCCGAAGTTGGGTGAACCGAGAAGTGAGAGCCGGGTCAGGATCCTCGATCAGGGGATGCGCAGTCCTGCCTGGTTTACCATCACCGTACTTTCGGGAGCGGTTCTGCTGGCGGTTCTGGCACTTGTACTGGATCTGGTCAAGGCAAACGAATCCGGCGCGATTGCGGTCTCGCTCTACTTCCTGCTGGCCGGATTCTTCAGCTTCAGTTTCGAGCCTCGCCGGACCCGCCTTTACATGTTCCTGCTCTGGGCCGCATGCGCGGCCGGTCTTGTAGCCGGAGGCCAGGCTGACCGGTGGGCTGAATGGTTGATCCTCGGCGTAACCGGCATCGGTGGGGCAGAGGTTTTGAGTCGTGCCTGCACTTCGATCCGTTCGACCGCGATTACCGACCCGCTCACCGGGCTCCAGAACCGGGCCGGACTCATTTCCGAAAGTGAGCGGGCAATCGCCCTTTGTCAACGGCTTGAGCAGCCGGTCAGCATGGCGCACATTGATCTTGACGGCTTCAAGGAA
Organism: Solirubrobacterales bacterium; assembly: GCA_020438345.1. GTDB lineage: Bacteria > Actinomycetota > Thermoleophilia > Solirubrobacterales > 70-9 > 67-14. The sequence continues at coordinate 1,531 of JAGQUU010000171.1, forward strand.
GTCAACGACAGCGAAGGTCATTCGGAAGGGGACCGGATCCTCCAGAGTTGTGCTGAAGCCTGGACCAGTGTGATCCGCAGGGGAGACATTCTGGCCCGCATAGGTGGGGACGAGTTTCTGCTGGTGCTGCCCGGCAGTAATTCGGATGATGCACGGCAGCTGATGGGCAAGCTCAAGGATGTGTCTCCCATCGGCTGGTCATTCGGGGTTGCTGAACTCGCCCCCGGTGAAGAGCTCCAGGCCTGCGTCGACCGTGCCGACGCGGAGCTCTACACAGACAAGCAAAGAAACAAACCGGTTGCCGCTGGTTGAACAGGTACCTCGGAAAGCGGTAATGCAGGTGACGGGCCTGGCTACCAGGAGTGGCCGACGAAAACCGGTTCTGGCACAAGGGCGATACCGAAAACCGCTTCGACCTGATCCGCGACTCCACGCGCAAATGCGACCAGTTCGGCGGTGGTGCCGCCTCCCCGGTTTACGATCGCCAGCGTGTGGTTCCGGGAAATACCGATCGGACCTTCCCCGAAGCCCCGGTTGAATCCCGCCCTTTCGATCAGCCAGGCCGCTGAAGTCTTCGCCAGCCCGTCGGGAGCGGGGTAGGACGGAGGCAGATCATCGGGTCCGAACATTTCTTCAGCTCGGGCTGTCAGCTCGGCCATCTCCAAGAGCGGAAGCAGCGGGTTGGTGAAAAATGAACCGGCACTGACTGAATCGGGATCATCAGGGTCGAGAACCATGCTTTTCGAGCGCCTCAACTCGAGGACCGTCTCCCGGGCCACGGAAAGCGGTACCCGCTCGCCGGTCTCGACCCCGAGCGTGCCGGCCAGCTGGCCGTAGGCGACTGGTGCCGAGTCGTCCGAAGGATCAAGGATGAACTCCACCGCCAGGACCAGAAACCTGGAATCACGCTTGAAGCGGCTGGAGCGGTAGCCGAAACCACAGTCCGCCGCGGTGAAAGTACGGACATCGCCACCCTCTCTGTCAAGTACGAGAACGGAGGCGATCGTCTCCGAGACCTCCTGGCCGTAAGCGCCGACGTTCTGGACTGGCGTGGCGCCCACCGTACCCGGGATACCGGAAAGACATTCGATTCCGGAAAGGCCGGAATTGACCGAACGCTCGACCAGCTGATCCCACATTTCGCCGGCAGCGACCGTGAGCGATACCCGCCCGTCCTCGAGTTCGCGTTCCTCGATTCCCCTGCTTTGGATCCAGATAGTGGTGCCGGGCACCCCCTGGTCGGCGATCACCACATTCGATCCGCCAGCCACAAAGAAGAGGGGTTCGGCTTCCGCGTCACCCGCCAGCACCATCCCGGTCAGCTCAGCTGTGTCCTCCACCTTGATCAGTCGTACGGCCGCTTCACCCAGGTTCAGGGAGGTCAAGGGCGCCAGTTCCACGTTGTTGCCTGCTTCAGCCACAAACGCGATGCTTCCACAAAGACGAAGGGGCCGCCGGAGCGGCCCCTTCGGGATGTGATCTGCCGGGTCGGTCTACTCGACCGTGGAGCGGACGATCTCCAGTTCCCTGAAGACCTTGCCCGACGCGGTGTACTGGACAACCGCTTCAGTGATTTCCACGCCTGCGGCCAGATCTTCGACCGAGCAGTCACCGCCACAACCCTTGCCACCTTCGCCGGGGCCGCCATGTCCGGGACCGCCATGTCCGGGACGGCC
>JAGQUU010000172.1 GCA_020438345.1 Solirubrobacterales bacterium
CACGAATAAGAACACGTTACCCCAGGAACCGGCTCGAGGCGGGCCGGTTTCGGTTTCTGCCAGGAACTTTCTTGCTCACCAGGTGTCGACGAAACGGTTCAACCGCGGCTCCGCGACGCGCGACGGCGAAGCTTCGAGGGTGGCGGCGATCAGCTTCCGGGTATCGGCCGGGTCGATCACGTCGTCGATTTCGAAAAGCTGGGCAGCGTTCAGTGCCCGGGCGTTCTCTTCTGCCTTTCCGGTCAGCTTCCGGACCAGGGCCTCGCGCTCTTTTTCGTCTTCGATCTCCTCGAGGTCCTTGCGGAGTGCCAGCCGCACCGCACCTTCCAGGCCCATCGGCCCAAGGTGCGCGCTCGGCCACGCGACCGTCAGGAGCGGTTCGTGAAGGCTGCCCCCGACCATCGCCTGGGCGCCGAGCCCGTAAGCCCTCCTCAATACCACCGAGACAAGTGGCACCGTCAACGCTGCGCCGGCAACCAGTAGCCGGGAGGAGTGGCGGACCAGCGCAGTCTCCTCATGCTTCGGACCGACCATAAAACCGGGGGTGTCGATCAGCGAGATCACCGGGAGTCCGAAGGTCTCGCATAGCTGGATGAACCGGGCTGCCTTGTCCGCGGAGTCGCTGGCGATCGTGCCGGCTAAATGACGTGAATCATTGGCGATCACCCCGACCGGCCGCCCCTTGATCCGGGCCAGGGCCGTGACCATCTCGGGGGCAAACTTCTCCCTCAGGAAGGTGACCGAACCAGGGTCGGCAAGAGTTTCGATTACCGGTCGCACATCGAACGCCCGCCGTTCACGTTCCGGCACCATCTCTCGGAGCGGAAGCTGGTCCGGTTCCTCGGAGTCTTTCCAGGCGACGTGACCCTGGAAGTACCCGATCAGCTTCTTCGCGACCGCGACAGCCTCCCGTTCGTCACTGACCACGACATCAAGTACCCCGTTCGGTTCCTGGACTGAAACCGGTCCGACCTCGTCAGCGTCCACGTCGCCCAGGCCACCACCGGAAATCATCGCCGGGCCGCCCATACCGAGCGAGGAATCCTCGGTTGCCACGATCAGATCCGCGCAGCCGGCGATCACCGCATTGCCCGCGAAGCAACGCCCTTTGACTATGGCCACTCGCGGGACCAGCCCGGAGAGCTTCGCCCAGAGCGCGAAGGCCCGCACATGAAGCGCAGAGACCACCGGGAAGTCGGTGTCTCCGGGCCGTCCGCCGCCTCCTTCGGCGAAAAACACCGTCGGTAGCTTCATTCTTTCGATCAGCTCGAACAAGCGGTCCTTCTTCAGGTGCCCGATCGCTCCCTGGGTGCCGGCCAGGACCGTGTAGTCGTAGGAGATGACGGCGCAGCGTGCCCGCTCGCTGAAAAGGTCCCCGTTGATCGATGCTGTTCCGCCGATCAGGCCGTCGGCCGGGGTCCGCGCAATCAGGTCTTCGATCTCCGCCCGTCCACGCTGCGCGGCGATGCCGAATCGTCCGTACTCCACGAAGCTGCCTTCGTCGACAAGGTCGCTCACGTTTTCACGGGCGGTACGGCCCCCGGCATCATGCCGGCGGCTGACAGCTTCGGGCCGGGCCTCGTCCCGGGTCAAGTCACGGCGCAGGCGCAGCTCGGTGAGGTCAGGTCGGTCTTCGGCAGGTTGCGACATTCCCGAAAAATGTCACATCGGCGACCGGGGCGACCGCACCTTGCGGATCCGGTGGCGGACGCCGGTCCGGGAATCCGTGCAGAAATAGCTGATATGCGTCACAATGCGGCAGATGGGAGGGACTCGAATGAAGATTACTCTGGCTGCGGCTGCCTGTCTGGCTGTTTTTCTGGGACTGACGGCACCGGCAAATTCAGCGACAACGATCGTTGCTGATCCGACCTGCTGCCTGTTTCAGCCCGGACCGCTGATCCAGGGCCTGGGCGAGACCGCGCAATTCCGGAACGCGGCCGAAGTCACACCGCATGACGTCACGTCAACCGAGGCCGGACCGGACGGCAATCCGCTCTTTTTCTCCGAGCCGATCGTCGGCGGGGAAGTCACCCCTGTTGCGGGGACCGAATACCTGGCGGCGGGCAGTTACCCGTTCTTCTGCAATCTTCACGGAACCTCGATGTCCGGCGAACTGGTAATCGACGGCAGTAGCGGCAAGGCGAAACCGCGTCCTTCACTCAGGGCGAAGCTCGAGAACCAGAAACTGAAGACAATCCGCAAGCGCGGTTCTCTGAAGGTCAAAGTGACCGCAGTGACCGCAGTGACCGGGGCGACTGTCACCGCGAGCAAGGGCAAAACCAAGCTCGGAAGCAAGGAAAAAATCAGTCTCGGTGCCGGCAAGTCCGCGACTTACTCGCTTCGGTTGACCAATGCCGGTCGCAAGGCGATCCGCAACGGCAAGTCTGTGTCGATAACAATCAGGGCTCTTGCTCCGTTCGGCAAGCCGGCCAGCGCTATCCGCAAGGTGAAGTAGGGCAATGAGCTTCCGCAGGTTTACGTTCGCTCTCCTGCTTGTTGGCGCGGCACTGTTTGGTCTGGCGTCCGCTTCGGCCGAACTCCCCTCCAGTTCGGTCCGGTACCTGGATGATGGTGTCCAGAGGATCACCTACCGGATCGGTCCGATCGATGTGACTCCCGGTCAGAACCGCATCGCCTACCGGCCGCTCTTCGGGGCCGAGAAGCCTGCAGTCGATGGCTGGCTGACCCGGCTGAAGCCCGACCTGGTCAACGAGGACGGGTCGGTGCCGCTGTCGAGCAAGGTCATGTTCCACCACGGGGTGTGGCTGAACCTCTCGCGCAAAGATGCGACAACCGGGAGTTTCGAACGCTTCTACGCAACCGGTGAAGAAAAGACGATCACCTCGTTTCCGCAGGGTTTCGGGTACCAGTACAAGGCCTCGGACACATGGCTGCTCAACCACATGATCCACAACCTGACCCCGCAGCCGATGAAGCTCTACGCGACTTACACGGTTGACTTCATTCCGGCCGGAACCCCGGCAGCTGAAGGCATGAAGGCCGTCACGCCGATCTGGATGGATGTCGAGAACGGTGGCATCTACCCGGTATTCGATGTTTTTCGCGACAGTGGAGGCAAGGACGGAAAGTTCACCTACCCGGACGATGCCGGGAATCCGTATCCGTCCGGGGTCGAAAAGAACAAGTGGACGGTTGACCGGGATGGTGTCCTGGTGGCGACCGCCGGTCATGTCCATACCGGTGGCCTCTACACCGACCTTTACTTGGAGCGTGACGGGGCAAAGTACGCCGGTCCGAAATGTGTCAGGCCACCGGTGTTGAAACAAAAGCCGGTCAAGCTTCGAGGCAGGAAGGGCGAAGCCCGGCGCAAGGCGCTCAAACGCAACCGCAAGCTCGCCAAGCGAAAGGCCAAAGCCCGCAAGCGGTACCAGTCCTGCCTGGACCGTCAACCGGATGTCGAGGGCAACAAGGTCCACCTCTTCCGTTCCAAAGCTCATTACTTCGAACCGGCCGGCCCGGTTTCGTGGGACATGGCGATGCTTGGAACCCGGGACGACTGGATGGTCGAGGTGAAGAAGGGCGATGTCCTTTCAACAACCACCACCTATGAAACAAAGATCGCCTCCTGGCCGGAATCGATGGGGATCATGGTTGCCTACATGGCGGAGGGCCAGACCGGAAACGACCCGTACAAAAGGAAGGTCGACTATCCGGGCATTCTCATACATGGGCACTACCCGGAAAACGATGATCACGGCGGCAAGTTGCCGCTTGTGGGTCCCGATGCGACGAGTCTTCCGGACGGCGTTGCCTACAGCGGGAACCCCTTGACGATCAGCGACTACTTCTACCAGGGCGCGGATTTCCGCCTGCCAGGTGCGAGCGGCCGTCCGCCGGTTGTGCCGAAGGGCCAGAGCATCAAATTCCAGCTCTCCGACTACGACCTGCAAAACGAAGTCTGGCATTCACTGACCTCATGCAAAGCCCCCTGTAACAAGTCAACCGGTATCGCCTACCCGATCGCTGATGGCGAGTTCCAGTTCGAATCGGGTCAGATGGGCACGTTGCCGGGTCCGAACAAGGCTCCGACCGTGGATCGCACCTGGTGGGAAACCCCCGGGGATCTGCCGAAGGGCACGTACACGTTCTTCTGCCGGGTCCATCCTCTGATGCGGGGTGCCTTCCGGGTCAAGTAGTCCGGAAGGGTGCCGGGAGGTTCCGGTCGGGTTTTACCAGCCCGCGCCCGGGCCGAGCGGGACCTTCACAAGAGCTTCGTACTCGGCACCATCCGGTCCGAGATGCGAGCGGTACAGGCTGACCGACTCGGCTTCAAAGCCGAAGGAAGGACTCACGGGCAGTCTCAAACCGCCGGCCTCAAAGCTCCGGCTCGTTCGTGCTGCTGTCAGATGGGGGCGGTAGGGACGGCCTTCATCCCAGCCGAGTTCCTCCCGCAGGCGTCGGGCCAGGGTTGCCTGCTGATCAGACAATTCACCCCGGTCATCGTGGATCTCCAGGGTAAGGCTGCGGGGCCGGCGACGCGGCAGCCAGAGCGGAGCGCCCAGGGAGAGCCCACCCGTGTCGGTTGCGCATTCCCGGACCGCTTCGGTGATCAGGTCAATCTCGGATCCGGACCGGTCACCAAGGAAGGCGAGCGTGACATGCAGGTTTCTCGCCGGTACGACTCGAAGTCCGGTGGTGCTTCGCGCGACATGCCTCGCCCACGCCTCTACCTCGGCTCTCAGGCTTATCGGTGGATCAAGTGCCACAAAGACCCGCTGACCCTGCTTTGCCCGGCTGCGGCCACTCACCGGGTTCAGGTTAGCGGTTGGACTCGTCCCCTCCCGGTTGGCTTCGAAACATCTCTCGCCCGCAACGGACGATCCCGGTTCGAAGGTAACGACAGCGGTCATATTGCCGGTAGGGTCCCGCAGATGGGAAGAATCTCGACCCGCCGGAATCAGGATGAGGCCTATGGTGCCTCGACCCTGGAGCTTTTCTTCGATCTGGTTTTTGTCTTCGCGATCACCCAGGTTTCGCATCTCCTGCTTGAGCATCTGACCTGGAAGGGTGCGCTTGAATCAACCATGATTTTCATGGTCGTCTGGAGTGCCTGGCAATACACGGTCTGGGCGACCAACGAGCTCGACCCGGACCGGATGCCGGTTCGCTTCGTGTTGCTGGCGATCATGCTGGCCAGCCTGCTGATGGCGGTTGCCATTCCCGAGGCATTCGGGGACAAGGGGCTGCTTTTCGCGATTCCTTACGTGTTCATCCAGCTTTTCCGCCAGGGCTTTCTGACCTTCGGTGCCGCTGGTCCCGGCACGCTCGAACGCGGTCGCTCGGCGCATATCCTCACCTGGTTCTGTTTCTCGGCGCCATTCTGGATCGGAGGGGCTCTGGCCGAGGGTGACGCACGGATCTACATCTGGCTGATTGCCCTGACGATCGAATACGTTGCCCCATTGGTCCTCTACTACGTGCCCTGGCTCAAGCGGGTCGGCCTCGAGACATGGAATCTCGGTAGCGGGCATTTCACCGAACGTTTCCAGCTCTTCACGATCATTGCCCTCGGTGAGACGATAGTCCTTACAGGTGCGACCACTTCGGGCCTCGAATTCAACCTGACCACCGCACTCGCATTCACCGCCGCATTCGTCAGCACGGCCTGTCTCTGGTGGCTCTATTTCAACTACCTGTCAACAGTTTTCGAGCGGATTCTCGACGAAGCCGAGAGTCGTACGGCGGTCGGTCGCGACATCTTCACTTACGGCCATCTGCCGATCATCGGCGGGATAATTCTCTGCGCGGTCGGCGACGAAATCGTGATCACACATCCGACCGAGTACCTCCACACGGCTGAACTGATCGCGGTCGTGTCCGGCCCGGCGCTCTATCTGCTCGCCTTCGGGCCGATTCGCTGGAAGCTGACGGGTGGCCTGCCCTGGAGGCGGATTGTCGGAGCCGCGGCATGCATTCTGATCGGTGTATTCGCCTACTTTGCGCATCCTGCGGCACTGGCCACCGGCGGTCTCCTGTTGCTGGCTCTGATCGGCGTGATCACCCACGAATACTTTTTCCGCGGGAATCGAGGAAGCGATCAGGGTGCCGAGGCGACCGAGGCTTCCCGGCAGGCAAAGGCCTGACGGTCCGGGCACGACGCAGGTGGTCGGGCTTGCCGGAGAGTAGATTTCCCGGGTCATGCCGGAACCAGTAGAAAGGCGATCGGGCCAACGCTACATGCCGGGCCTGGACGGCCTGAGGGCGATCGCCGTGATGGCGGTGATCCTCTACCACCTGGACGTCGGTTTCGCCAAAGGTGGCCTGCTCGGGGTCGGTGTCTTTTTCACGCTCTCCGGCTACCTGATCACCGACATCCTTCTGGAAGGCTGGGTGACCCGGAAGCTGAGCCTGAAGAACTTCTGGCTCGCCCGCGCAAGGCGCTTGCTGCCGGCTCTCCTCGTGATGCTCGTGGTGGTCATGCTCTGGGTCTGGATCGGCAATCCGGACCTGCTCGGAACATTGCGCGGCGAAACGATTTCGTCCATCTTCTTTGTCGAAAACTGGTGGGCGGTCGCCCAGAACATGTCCTACTTCGACCGCTTCGGAGCCCCTTCGCCACTAAGCCATCTCTGGTCGCTCGCGGTCGAGGAACAGTTCTACATAATCTGGCCCTGGCTGCTGCTCCTTCTGCTGAAGATCTCACCGGCCAAGGATCACGGCAAAAGCGCCCGCCGGGAACGGATCCGCCCCAATCTTGCCTTGATCACGATCGGCCTGGCAATCGTCTCGGCGATCCTCATGGCGGTTCTCTACAAGCCGGGTTTCGATACCAACCGCGTGTATCTCGGCACCGACACCCGGGCTTTCGCCCTTCTGTTCGGAGCGGCACTCGCGATGGTTTGGCCGAGCCGGAGACTGGATCGCAACCTGCCCGCCAAGGCTCGTCGCAACATGGACCTGCTCGGGGTCGGCTCGCTCATCGTCATTTTCATCCTGATTTGGCAGACGACAGAGTTTTCGCCTTTCCTTTATCGCGGCGGGATGGTGATGCTGGCGATCGCGACGACCGTTCTGGTCGCGGTTCTGGCTCATCCTGCGACCCGGCTCGGCCCGGTCATCGGCTGCCGCCCACTTCGCTGGATCGGGGTTCGCTCCTATGCCATCTACCTGTGGCAGCTACCAATCATCACCCTGACTACCCCATTCGGAGCAAACGGCTTCAGTCTGGTCCGCTCGATCCTCCAGGTTGGCGCGACTTTCGGAGTCGCTGCCCTCTCGTGGAAGTTCATCGAGGACCCGATTCGGAAGGGTGCCGTCGGGCGGCTGTGGAAGCGCTTCCGGGCCGGTGAATTCAGCTGGAAGCGGTTTGGTCCGGAGGGCAAGGGATTGACAGTTGCGGGGGGGATCCTGACCTTGATCCTGCTTCTGGCCATGGTCGGTGTGGCCCCTTCAAAGCCGCTCGCACCGATCATCACACAGGGTGGGGAAGGTGAAGCCGCGGTGAAGGAGATTGCGACAGCTTCGCCGGTAGCGAAGACGGTGATCAGTCCGGAGGAGCGCAACGAGTTCCCGAAGAGCCTCTGCGACTCGGTTGCCTACATCGGCGATTCGACCTCGGTCGGACTGATGGACCCGGCTTATCTTTCGCCCGAGCATCGGATCGACCAGCGGCTGAAAGAAGTCGGGGTATACGAGCAGCACATCGACATTTCAGGTGCCCGATCCTCGGTCGAGGAAGTCAGCGGCATGCCGAACGCGGTCGACGCCGCCCAGGCGATCGCCGACAGCGGATTCGAAGGATGCTGGATATTCGCGATGGGCACCAACGACACTGCCAACGTCGCGGTCGGTTCGACGGTCGGGATGCGGGAACGCATCGATCGCCTGATGGGTGTGGCCGGGGAGAACCCGGTGCTCTGGATCAACGTCCGTACCCTGAACCCCGGGAATCCGGCCTACTCTGAAGAGAATATGCAGGCCTGGGACGACGAACTCCTGGACGCCTGTGACTCCTACCCGAATATGCGGATCTACGACTGGGCGAACCGGGTCCAGGACCAGTGGTTCATCGATGACGGCATTCACTTCACCACCGAGGGCTACCAGGTGCGGGCCCGGGCAATCGCGAATGCGGTGCCGAAAGCCTTTGGAATCTGGTCGAGCTTCTGGAGCCAGACCGGCTGTCTCATCGAATAGCAAGGCGGCCCTGGCCCTGGCCCTGGCAACGGTTAGGACCCTTGTGCCGGGAACCGGTCCCGAAGCGGCCCGGGCTCAGCGGGTGAAGTCGAGGTCAATCCGGTCGAGGAGGCGATCGGCCAGGAGTGACGAACCGGCGTCGTTCAGGTGGATTCCGTCCGACTCGCGGACGATCTGGTCATTGCCGTCGACCGTGATCGAGTCGCTGTATCTGTCATCGGGGGAGAAGTACTCGTCGGTGTCAATGATCCGTACCTGCGAGCGCCATGGCTGCGCGGCGACGACCACGGACTGGTTCACGACCGAGGCGATCCGCTGGCGGGCCGGGTCACGGGGTAGCGGGACAGTGAGCCAGTAAACCTTCGCTCTGCCGTCCTGCCGATAGGTGTCGATCACCTGGCGAACCCGGTTCGCGTAGACCGCTGCCCATTCCGGCGAGCAGCAGGGGATGTCCTTGCCATTCGGTCCAGGCATCGGATAGCCCTCGTTGGCACCGATGAAGACAACTACGGCCTGGGGATGGTGCTTTTCGACCTGGGCGGCCGAAAGCTGGCCCCAGTCAACCAGGGTCGAGTTGGAGATACCGGTGCCGACATGGGCGTCACGAGTCACTTCGATGCCCTCCGGCGTCAGCCTGCGGGCAAGCTCCGTGTCGAGCGGCTGGGAAAGCGAATCGCCGGTCACCAGCAAACTCTCAAGGGGCACTTTCGGAGGCAGCTTGTCGTCCAGCTCGACCGGATCGAAATAGGACGGTGTGACCGGCGGAAGCTGACCCTGGTTGATGGTCCCGGATCCGGATGAGGGAAACGACGCAGCCGGATCGAGGGCTTCATCCGGGGAAAGGTTCGAGGCCAGTTTGCCGCTTGCGTCGGCGAGCGGATTGTCGGCGAGCGTCGCGGCCGGATTGCCAATCGCTTTGAGCAGGGTTTTCTCAGTGCCTTGGATCTCCTCGTCGGCGGCGTTGAGGATCGAATTGCCGGAGAGGACCAGAAGGATCGCGGCGACGATGCCAACCGCGATTACCGATTGCCGGGCGGTGAAATGCCTGACACCCTCACGGTCAAAGCGGCTCATCTCGCTGTCATCTCGGTGTTCGGTCATGTCACTCTCAGAACTGGAAGTAGATGAAGGGGGGAACTCCCTGGCTGGGCACGGTCGCTCCGACAACCAGAATCGTAAAGGCGAGGGCCACGGCAAGGATCATGGGATTGAGCTGCTCGATTCGTATCTGCAGACGTTCCATCGGCTTCTCTGGCAAAAGCTGCGCACCGATCACGACCAGGATTGAAAGCAATACCGGCAATGTCAGGAGGGTTGCCGGTCCGGCCACGAAGAACCGCCCGATGTAATCCCAGAATTGTTCGAGGCTTTGTGAACGGAAGAGGATCCAGCCGAGGACGACGAGATTGAAGGTGCCGAACCACCTGAACCAGGCCGGCGTGCGTCGACCGATTCGGCCATTCAGGGCGTGCTCGGCCACCAGTCCCGCACCCTGGAAGCCGCCCCAGAGAACGAAAGTCCAGGCAGCACCGTGCCAGAGGCCTCCGAGCAGCATCGTGACCATCAGGTTGCGGTAGGTAAACAGCCTGGTGCCGTGGCTTCCTCCGAGCGGGATATAGACATAGTCGCGCAGAAACCGGGACAGGGTCATGTGCCAGCGTCGCCAGAAATCGCGGAAGCCGGTCGCCCGGTATGGCCGGTTGAAGTTCTGGGGGAAGATAAAGCCCATCAGCAGCGCAAGCCCGATCGCGATGTCGGTGTATCCGGAGAAGTCACAGTAGATCTGAACCGCGTAACCGTAGGCTGCGAGAAGGGCATCGGGAGCGGCGTAGGCCTGGGGCACACCGAAGACCGGATCAACCAGCACCCGGGCCAGGTAGTCGGCGATCAGCACCTTCTTGACCAGCCCGATACCGACCAGCGCGAGGCCCGCACCGACCGCGACCCGGTTCGGGTCCCTTGGCGCCTTCAGCTGGGGCAGGAACTCGCTGGCCCGGACGATCGGCCCGGCGATCAGATGTGGGAAGAAGCTGAGGTAGATCGCGAGATCGGTGGTGGTCGCGGTCTTCGCATCGCCACGCTTCACATCGACCACGTAGGTGATCGCCTGGAAGGTGAAGAAGCTGACCCCGATCGGCAATGCGATGGTCAGCAGGGGCGCAGGTGCCCCGAGGTGGAACTTCTCCAGCAGGTTCGCCCAGTCCTGGACGAAGAAGGAGTAGTACTTGAAGACACCGAGCAACGCGAGGTTTCCCGCCACGGCAATGCCGGTGATCCACTTCCTTCGCCGTTCCCCGGGGCTGGCTTCGATCAGTTTCGCCGCGATCTGGTTGCCGATGGTTATGCCGCCGAGAAGCAGGCAGAACTTGGGGTTGGCCGCGGCATAGAAGACGTAGCTGGCGATGATTATGTACGGCTTCCACAGTTTCTGCCTCGGCATGAGAAGCCAGGACAAAGCCAGCGCCACGGGAAAGAAGATCGCGAATTCTATGGTGGGAAAGAGCATTTGGACGAGGCCCCCGAAGCCGAATTCGCGGGACTGCCGGGATTATTTCCGATCAGGTCCGCAGGGGGCCGGAACCGGGTGTAAAATCCGGCCCAGCGATGGGGGTTGAATTGAAAGGGAGGCCCTTGCCAAAGGGAACTGCGTTGATGGCTGGCTGTCTTGTGGCTGCCGTCCTGGCTTCCCTTGGCTGGACCTCGGTGGCCCGGGCAAGTTGTGGCGGAGTCGAGACTGCCGCCGCCCGGAAGGTTCTGAACCCGGGCGGTCACGCGCCCCTTGCGATCGGTGATTCCACCATGCTGCTGGCGCTCCCAAGTCTGGCCAGGGTCGGCTACCGGGTGAACGCGCGCGGCTGTCGCGGCTGGACCGAGGGCACCCAGGTGCTGCGCCAGGAGAAGCGGCAACACAGGTTGCCTCACATGGTGTTGATGGCCCTGGGCGCCGACTGGAGCGTTTCGTTGGCCTCGATCCGGCGGACACTCCGGCTGCTTGGCAAAAGGCGGGTACTTGCCTTGATGACTCCCCTTGAACTGGGTGGCTGGGCGGGCGACGACGCAGAGAATATGCGGCGTGCCTTCAAGCGGTATCCGAAACGGATCGTGCTGCTCGACTGGGTCAGGTACAGCCGGGGCAAAGGTAGCTGGTTCCAGCCTGACGGTACCCACCTCACCTTCAGCGGTGCTGCCGCAATGGCCAGGCTGGCCCGCCGGGCGGGCCCCTGGGCCCGGCACGGCAACATGCCTGACAAGAACTTGTTTCCCAAGGCCGGCAAGTAGAAGACCGGTCCCGACAATCGACAAAAAGGCAGAAGATGAACAAGAAAATCCTGGTACTACCGATAGTCATGGCAGTGGCGGCGCTGGGCCTGATCAGTTCGACGGCTCAGGCAGGGTCCGATGCGACCGTTTCTGCTGCCTGTTCGAGCAAGGGCAATTTCCCGCCCGCGTCCTACGTGACAAGCATTGCCGCGAAGGGCGTTTCATGTGCCAAAGCCCGCCAGGTCGTGAAGGCCTACCACGCATGCCGCAAAGCGAGCGGCGGTGCGAGCGCCAAATGCAACAGGCGGGTTCTCGGATTCAGCTGTCGCGAAGGCAGGCGCCAGTCCGTGCCGGGTGTCCAGTACTCGGTCGGGGTCTCCTGCGTCAAGGGCAGCAGCAAGGTCAACTCGACCTACACGCAGAACGTCTGAGCTGTCCCCGGAGCTTCCGGACCCGAGCCGACCGTCCCGGCGAGCAGCAGCAGCTTGCCGCCGGTCTTCAGCTTGGCCAGGTGGACCCGGTTTCAATCGCCGCTGGAAAGGACTCCGACCTTGCGCTGCTGGTCGGATTGATGTTGCAACCAAAAACGCAAAGGAGGCTTCGCAAGAAGACCGGCCGAATTTATGGCAACAAGGTGACTGCTATGTTCATCACCAGATTGAAGCCGAAGGGTTCTGCGAGCACTTGCTACCGCAAGACGGTTCGGAACAGGATCAGAATTTCGGTATGCGGGTACGGCTTTGTCCAGCTGTTCGATTCGGGTTTATGAAGGGGTGGCGATGAGGTATCGGGCAGCGTTGGTGGTTTTGGCCGGTTGTTTCCTGTTGGTCGGCTCGCCGGGTTTGGCGGAGGCGGCAAATGTGCCGCCGGTGGATTCCTGGACTCAACTCTCTCCGGCAAATAGCCCGTCCGCCCGCCAGTCAACCGCGATGGCTTTTGACGAGTCAACCGGGGAGATGGTCCTGTTCGGTGGATACAGCGGCAGCGCTAGCCTGAATGAAACCTGGGTGTGGGACGGGAGCGATTGGACCCAGTTGTCTCCTGCCCATGTTCCTCCGGTCCGCACCGCGCCGTCGATGGCGTTTGATCCGGCTTCGGGAAACATTCTCATGTTTGGCGGAGCCGGACCTCTCGGATCCAGGGACGATACCTGGACATGGGATGGGAGCGATTGGACTCAGCTGGCCCCTGCCCACAAGCCGCCTGCCCGGGATGGAGCATCGATGGTGTTTGACCTGGCGTTACGCAAGATGGTCATGTTTGCCGGTTACCGCAACAGCGGGAAGTTCAAAGCCACCTGGGTGTGGAACGGAAGCGACTGGTCTCAGCTGTCCCCAACCCACAGCCCTTCAGCCCGTACTTTGGCATCGATGGCGTTTGACTTTGCTTCGGGGAACATTGTCCTGTTCGGCGGAAACAGCGGCGGTACCCTGGATGACACCTGGGTCTTCGACGGTACTGACTGGACAGAGCTTTCTCCGGCCCATAGCCCGACACCTCGCTACGCGGCGGTGATGGCGTTTGACCCGACTTTGGGGAGATTGGTTTTGGCTGGCGGCAGTTTTAACTCCACCTGGACCTGGAACGGAAGTGACTGGACTCAGATGCTTCCGGCCCAGAACCTGGGTTCCGGCTTGTACTCTTCGATCGCGTTCGACCCGCGATCGGGAAACATGCTCGTGTTCGGTGGATGGGACGGAGGAGGGATCCACAACGAGACCTGGACCTACGGTCCCCCGTTCGGGTTGAGCCCGGATTGGAGTCAACTTGCCCCGACCCATAGCCCACCTGCCCGGTTAGGGGCGACGATGGTCTTTGATCCGTCCTCGGGGAACACGGTTCTGTTCGGCGGATTTCGTGCCGCCAATTTCTTGAGTGATACCTGGGTCTGGGATGGCAGCGACTGGACCCAGAAGACCCCGGTCCATAGCCCGGCTGGTCGGCAGGGGGCGACGATGGCGTTTGATCCGTCCTCGGGGAACATGGTTCTGTTCGGCGGACACATCAACGGCGGCCTTTTGGGAGATACCTGGGTGTGGGATGGCAGCGACTGGTCTCAGAAATCCCCGGCCCATAGCCCGTCTGCCCGGGACAGGTCGGCGATGGCGTTTGATCCGTCCTCGGGGAACCTGGTCCTGTTCGGTGGCCTGAACAGCAGCAGTGTTCGCCTGGCTGATACCTGGGTGTGGGATGGCAGCGACTGGTCTCAGAAATCCCCGGCCCATAGTCCGCCTGCCCGGAATAGGTCGTCGATGGCGTTTGATCCGTCCTCGGGGAACATGGTCCTGTTCGGCGGAATGGCCGATGGCGCAGTTTCCCTGGCAGAAACCTGGGCCTGGGATGGCAGCGACTGGTCCCAGGAGTCCCCGGCGCACAGTCCGCCTGCCCGTTTCCAGGCATCGATGGTGTTTGATCTCGCGACTGGAAGTATGGTCCTGTTCGGTGGAGGCAACAACAGCGTCAACTTTGCCGATACCTGGCTTTTTTCGCTTCAGGCCAATCCGCCGACCGCTGCGATCAGTAGTCCGTCTGGTGGTGGGTCCTACACGGCCGGCACGACGGTCGCGACTTCCTTTGCCTGTACGGAAGGCTCAGGTGGTCCGGGCCTTTCGTCTTGCAAGGACTCAAACGGTGTCTCGAACCCGTCGGGGAGTCTGGACACGGGCACGGTCGGTTCGCATGTCTACACGGTGACCGCGACCTCGGGCAATTCCTTGACTGGTTCCGCTTCGATCAACTACACGGTGACTAAGGCTGCGCCGGTTTTGGTGGCGGTGGGTGCGTCGGGTGTTGTGGTTGGGGGTGACGTTTCGGTGAACGCGAATTTGACCGGCGGGTTTTCGTCTTCGGGCACGGTCTCGTTTGAGTTTTCTGCGCCCAATGAGACCTACTGTTCTGCCCCACCCGTCTTCCTCCCGTGTCCGGTCACGGTGA
>JAGQUU010000173.1 GCA_020438345.1 Solirubrobacterales bacterium
AGTGGCGAACGGCAAGCTCAAGTACGAGTACCGCTCGTAGAGCGGCTCCCGGGCAACACGCCCAACCGGAGCAAATCGTGTCAGCAAAGATCCTTCTCGGTGTAAGCGGGGGGATCGCGGCCTATAAGGCTGTCGAGTTCGTCCGTCTCGCGACCGGGGCCGGGCACCGGGTCCGTGTGCTGATGACTGCTTCCGCCCGCAAGTTTGTCGGGCCGGATACTTTCGAGGGGATCCTTGGCGCCCCGGTCCTCACCTCCGAGTTCGAGCGTGATCCGATGCGTGGCGCCTTTCCCGGCGATGAGATGCCGGAGCATGATCCGATCGGCCATCTGGCGGTGGCCGAATCGGCAGATATTTTTCTGGTTGCCCCTGCCTCGGCAAACACGATCGCCAAACTGGCGGCGGGCCAGGCCGATTCGATCCTCACCACTGCCTTCCTCGCCTTCGATGGCCCCCGCCTGATAGCTCCGGCAATGAACGAGCGGATGTACCTGGCGGCGGCCACACAGTCAAACCTTTCCCGACTCAAAGAGCAGGGGGTGGAAGTGATCGACCCCGGTGAAGGCCGGCTGGCTTCGAAGGGTGAAGCCGGGGTCGGTCGCCTGCCTGAACCGTCGGAGCTTCTGGAGCGGGTTGAAGCGGCATTCGACCAGGAACGGATCAGGGACCTTGAAGGGCTGCGGGTTCTAGTTACCGCCGGGGGAACCCGGGAGGGAATCGATCCGGTCCGCTACATAGGCAACCGTTCATCTGGCCGCATGGGCCTTGCCCTGGCCGGGCGCGCACGCAAACGGGGGGCGGAAGTCACCGTGATCTGCGCCAACGTGAACCTGCCTACTCCGGCCGGGGTGAAACGTGTGAACGTGGAATCAACAGTCGATCTCGCGAAGGCCTGCCGGGAACTGTTCCCCGCCCACGATCTCCTGCTGATGGCGGCCGCGCCGGCCGATTTCACCGTTTCGGATACCTCGAACGAGAAGCTCTCGCGGACCGGAGGCGATTTCACCTTGACCCTGGTCCCGACGGAAGACATCCTCGCCGGGCTTTCCGCCAACCGGATCGAAGGGCAGACTGTGGTCGGGTTCGCCGCCCAGCATGGCGGTGATGCCATCGGACGGGCTCGCCAGAAGCTGGAACGCAAGGGCGCCGACCTGATCGTTCTCAACGATGTCTCTGACAGGACGATCGGTTTTGATTCGAGCGAAAACGCCGTCACCCTGGTCACCGTCGACGATGAGCGGGAGATCGCCAAGGCCCCGAAAACCGAAATCGCGGATCGGATCATCGATCGTGCGATCGAGCTCCGCTCCGGAGCCTGAACCCCAACCGGGACCGAAGCAACGATGCGTGCCCTCGTTCAGCGAGTCACCAGCGCCTCGGTCGCGGTTGACGGTCAAGTCGTATCGCGGATCGGCCCCGGAATGCTGGTCCTGCTTGGGGTCAAGAGGGGTGACACGGAAGTCACAGCGGAGAAGATTGCCTCAAAGCTGCTGAAACTCCGCATTTTCGGAGACGAAGATGGCCAAATGAACGAGCCGCTCGGCGAACGCGAGATCCTCTGTATAAGCCAGTTCACCCTCTACGGCGATGTTCGCAAGGGCAATCTCCCCAGCTGGATCGAGGCTGCCGGCGGCGAAGAGGCCGCACCGCTCTACGATCTGGTCTGCGAGAAGCTCGGTGCGAAGAAGGGCAACTTCGGGGCAGACATGAAAGTCGAGCTCGTAAACGACGGACCGGTCACCCTGCTGCTCGAAGCCTGACGATCCGGTACCGGGGCTGCGGCTTCGACGTAGTTCATTTCGACCGAGGGAAGATTCCTGCGCTCTTTCCCGTCTATGATTACAAAGGATCGGTTTCGAGTGGGATCCGAGCCTGAATGTCACTGACATCCAGCCGACCAGAGCGTCGGCAAGGAGTCGGTATCAAACGGGGTTCCAGGGGGCGGTTTGTCAGGCAGCGGGCAGGGACTTGTGGCGTCCAACCGACTTGTGGCGTCCAACCGGTTGCTCAAGCGCGGAATCGCGATGACTCTTGCCCTGGCGGGACTTCTGCTTGCACTTTCCGCGGTTGCGCCGGTCGATTCGCGTGCTGCCGCGCAGTACCTCGATGACGCCGCAGCGATCAGCACAGGGAACTCCTTCAGCTGTGCAGTGCGGGACAACGGCAACGCGATGTGCTGGGGCTATGACCTTTCCGGCAGCCACTTCACTGCGGAAAACCTCGACAATCTCGGCGACGGAGTCACGATCAGTGTCGGCGAAAGCCACGGCTGCGGAATCCGGCTCTCCGGTCAGGCAGCCTGTATGGGAGCCAACTACTACGGCGAGATCGGCGACGGAACTTCCCTGAACTACAGGTCGACACCGGTTTCGGTGCATGGGCTGAGCGACGCAACCGCGATCACCACCGGTAACGGGTTTTCCTGTGCGCTCAAGACAGCTGGGCAAGCGGTCTGCTGGGGCTACAACAATTTCGGCCAGTTGGGCGATGGCACCAACACAAATCGCCTGACACCGGTGAACGTGAACGGCGTGAGTGACGCCGTGGCGATCGAAGCCGGCTTCTCACACGCTTGTGCCACTCGGAGCTCGGGCCAGGTCGTCTGCTGGGGTGCCAACGCGAATGGCCAGCTCGGCGACGGAACCACGAACGCCAGGGCTACTGCGGTGGAGGGGTCGGGTGTAGGTCACGCCACCGCCAGCTCCGCCGGCGAATCCCACAGCTGTGCGGTCCGGAACTCCGGGCAGGCAGTCTGTTGGGGCTTCAATGGAAACGGGCGGCTTGGCGATGGAACACTCGACAACCGGCTGGTTCCCACCGACGTTTCCGGCCTCGGTGACGCGACGGAAATTGACGTCGGCGTGTTCCACAGCTGCGCGATCCGCAGTTCGGGACAGTCTGTCTGCTGGGGCTACAACGGCTACGGCCAGCTCGGGGACGCAACCACGACCGATCGCCTGACCCCGGTCGACGTCCAGGGTCTCGCTGGCACCGGATCGATCAGCGCCGGACGCTCCCAGACCTGTGCGATCCGAACCAACGGGCAAGCCCTTTGCTGGGGGCAGGGCCAGTACGGACAACTCGGATACGGCGGTGATGCCAACCGTTCGACGCCGGTCAGGGTCCGCACCAACAAGCCGACCATAACCGTAACCAGGTCGGGTGCCGGCCAGGGAACCATTGGCGGCGCCGGAATCGACTGCGGCACTACCTGTACCAGTGAGGCCACCGGTAC
>JAGQUU010000174.1 GCA_020438345.1 Solirubrobacterales bacterium
CAAGAAATCCAGCGGCGAAACGTCTGATCTCCCCGACCAGTGAAAGGTCGCAAAGGTGAAGCACCGCATCGCGGCCGGTTCCTCGATCTCCTCCCGCGGCGTTCACCTGCGACAGGGCATGCTCACCCTTCGCCTCGCTCCGGCAGACCATATGGACCCTTGCCCCGCAACGGGCGAGATCGATCGCCGCTGCCAGGCCGAGCCCGGAACTCGCCCCGGTGACCATCACACTGCGACCGGCCAGATCTGGCAACTTCCAGCCGAACATACGGCGGCGTAACGAATACCCGATCCGGCTGAAACCCGGAACCACAGCCAGATCCAAAAGGCGGTCAACGAACCCGGCGATGCCCGGGAATCGCCTGATCATCCGTCCACCATGAGGCGCCGGATCAGAAACAGGTGAAACTCGGCCATGTCTTCAAGATCACTGACCCTGATCTTCTCGTCGGCACCATGCATCGATTCGAGGTATTCCCCTGCCGCAGTTTCGAAAACCGGTGCGAAGCCGTAGGCGATCGTGCCACCTGCCTGCCTTACCCAGTGGGAATCGGTGAATCCGGCGGTGATCATCGGCATCAGCACCGCGCCAGGCAACCGTCTGGCCAGGTACTCCTCACAGGCCCGGAAAAGGTCCGTGTCCACCGATGATTCGTAGCCACCTTCGAGCGGTTCGAGCAGTTCCATCTCCCAGTCGATGCCATCACCGATCGCGGCTTCAAGGTGCTGCCGGATATCGGATTCACCCTGACCGGGCAGGGTCCGGCAGTCGCAGATCACTTCAACCACCGGAGGAACCACGTTGGCAGGCTCATGGGTGGCCAGCCCGGTCGGGGTGATGCTCATGCGAGTCATCGCCGGGATCATCCTTTCCAGTACCGGATGCTGGCTGGACGCCCACTCGAGCATCCCCTCATCACTTCCACCTGCGCCGATCGAGTGGAGTGTCTGCCGGACCGAGTCGGAGACGATCGCAGGGGCTTCGTATGCGAAAAGCCGGTCGATCGCCTTCGCCGCCGACCGGACCGCGTTGCTCTCCCGGTCGGGTACCGAGGCGTGGGCAGCGACCCCGTGAACCCGGAGCCGGATCGATGTGACCTTCTTCTCCCCGACCGAGATCGGGACCACCGACATTCCGTCGGCAAGCCTGAGCAGGAACCCGCCGCCTTCGTTGATTGCCATGTCACAAAGCAGGTCGGGTCGTTCCCGAACCAGCCAGGACATCCCCACGTCGGAGACGTTCCTCTCTTCATCGGCTTCAGCGACGAGAACCACATCACCGCGGGGCCTGGTTCCTCCAGCTGCGAACTCGGCGAAAGCCGCCACTCTCGCCGCGAGTTCGTTCTTCATGTCGACCGCTCCCCGGCCGATCAGCCAGCCATCAGCAATCACCCCGCCGAACGGGTCAACCGTCCAGTTCTCGAGCGGCGCCGGAACCACATCTGTGTGCGCCATCAACATCAGGGAGGGTCCCTGGCCGCTTCCTTCGATCCGGCTGATCAGGTTCAGCCGTGTTGGATCGGGGCCGATCAGTTCGCTGGCGATTCCCCGTTCGGCCAGCCAGTCACGAATCAGCTCCGCCGCCGCCGTTTCCCGACCGGGCGGGTTGGATGTGTCAACCCGGATCAGCTCACGGGCCAGCCCGAGCGCGCTCGCCCGAAGTGAACTATCCATGGGCAAGGGTTGGCACGGCTTCGACCAGCTCGGCCGTGTACGGCTGGCCCGGTTGCTCAATCACTTCGGTCGCGACTCCACGCTCGATGATCTGCCCCTGGAACATGACCGCGATCCGGTCACAAAGCGACCAGGCGAGGCTGAGGTCATGGGTAATCAGGATCAGGGAAAGGCCCCTTGCCTCCTTCAGGTCGAGCAGCACCTTGAGCACCTGGGCCCGGACCGAGGTGTCGAGCATCGAGACCGGTTCGTCGCAGATCAGGCCCTCCGGTTCGAGCACCAGAGCCGCCGCGATAGAGACCCGCTGCCTCTGGCCACCGGAGAGCTGATGCGGATAGCGGTCAAGAAACCGGTCCGGTTCGAGCCCGACGTCGCTGAGCGCCCTCCGCACCTTCTCCTCGTGGGATTCCTTCTCGACCCGTTGGACAATCAGCGGTTCGCGCACGATCTGGGCGACCTTGTGTCGCGGGTTGAGAGTCTGGTACGGATCCTGGAAGATCATCTGAACCTTGCGCCGAAGCTCCTGCTGCCTGGGCCGGGTCACCCTCTCGCCTTCGAGCAGAATCTCGCCGGCATCGGGTTGCTGAAGAGCCATCATGGTTCGCGCGAGGGTCGACTTGCCGCAGCCCGATTCACCGACCAGTCCGAGGATCTCCCCGCGCTTCCAGTCGATGTCGATCCCTTCGAGTGCCCGGACTTCTTCGCGACGGTGCCGGAAGGTGACCGAGATATCGCGTGCCTCGAGCAGTGTCCCCTGATCCCGGACCTCGCCCTCGGCCGCTTTCTCCGCGGCAACCGATTCGCCGGAAACCGGGTCGACCAGACCCCTGGAGCCCCCGATCACCGGAAGCGAGTCGAGCAGAGTCCGGGTGTAGGAATGGCCCGGACTGGCGATCACCTCTGTGGTTGGTCCGGTCTCGACGATCAGGCCCGCCTTCATGATCGCGATCCGGTCACAGGTTTCGGCCAAAACACCCAGGTCATGTGAGATCAGGATCAAAGCGAGATCCAGCTCCTCGCCCAGCTTTTTCAGAAGCTGAAGAACCTGGGCCTGCATCAGGACATCGAGTGCCGTGGTTGGTTCATCGGCGATAACCACCCTGGGGTCGCAGGCCAGCGCGAGAGCGATCATCACCCGCTGGCGCTGGCCACCGGAAAGCTGATGCGGATAGCGGCCTGCGATCCCGTCGGCAAGCCCTACCAGTCCGAGCAGTTCCTTCACCCGGCTGCGGGTCGACTGGCCCTTCGGGCCACCGTGGAGCAAGATGACTTCCTCGATCTGGGAACCGACTTTCTGGACCGGATCGAGTGAATTCATCGCACCCTGGAAGATCAGCGAGATTTCCGTCCACCTGATCTTGCGCATTCCGGCTTCGGTGCGCCGATTGATGCGAACCGGGTCACCATCTGTTTCCAGGGTGATTTCACCGGACTGGGCGAATCCATCCGGCAGCAGCTTCATCAAGGCCAGCGCGGTGGTGGTCTTGCCGCATCCGGATTCTCCGGCGAGCCCGAGTGCCTCCCCCGGGTCAAGATGAAGGTCGACACCATTGACGATCGGCTTGCCCCGGGCTGTCACCTTGAGGTCCCGGACCTCTAGCAGGCTCATGATTCCCTCGCAAGTCGCGGGTTTATGACCTGTTCGAAAAGGAAACCGATCAGCGAAACCGCCAGTACGAGGATGGTGATGCTGAGGCCCGGCGGGATCACATACCACCAGGCACCGGCGCTGGGGGCGCCTGACCCGAAAGCGTTTTCAAGCATCGATCCCCAGGAGATGCGGGATGGGTCACCGAGACCGAGGAAGGAGAGCGCCGCTTCCGAGAGAATCGCGACAGCGATTATCAGCACCGTGTTGGCAAAGATCAGGGGCAGCGTGTTCGGCAGAACATGGGTCTTGATGATGTAAAAGTCGCCGGCACCCAACGCCCGGGCCCGCTCGACAAAAGCCCGTTCCCGGAGGGTCATCACCTGCGCCCTCACGATTCGTCCCGTCCCGGCCCAGGATGTCAACCCGATCACAGCTACCAGCACACCGAGCGAAGGATCGAGGAGGCGAGCGAGAACGATCATCAGCGGCAGGGCCGGGATCACCAGGAACCAGTTCTCGAAGGCATCGAGGATCCGGTCGGTCCAACCTCCGAAATAGCCGCTAGCGACGCCGACCGCGGAGCCGATAACGGCCGAGATCAAAGCCGCAGCGAAGCCCACGATGACCGAGGTGCGAGTACCGACCAGGAGCTGGGAGAAGACATCCTCCCCGGCTTCGGTGGTGCCCATCCAGTGATCGGGGCTGGGCGGCTCCAGGGTGTCGAGGCTGGAGGCAGTCGGATCGTAGGGAGCAATCAGGGACCCGAAGATGGCTACGAACACGGTCAGCACGATCACGGCAAGGCTGATCCGTCCTCGCCAGGTACCGGTGACCCGGCCGATCGCTTCACGCCCGCTCATCGTTCTTTCACCCGTGGATCCAGATAGAAGTAAAGGCAGTCGGCCAGCAGATTGGCCAGGATCACACCGAAAGAGAAAACGAGGAACGTTCCCTGTAGAACCGGGAAATTCTTGTCGTTGATCGCTTCGAAAGTGAGTTCGCCGAGACCTGGCCAGGAGAAGATCGTTTCGATCGTGATCGCCCCGCCAACCACCGCTCCGAACTGAATCGCTGAAAGTGTGACCAGGGGAAGCAGGGCGTTCGGTACCGCATGTCGGCTCACGACCTTGTCCCAGCGCATTCCGGTCGCCCTTTTCACGGTGATGAAATCCTCGGTCAGAACGTCAACCATCGAGGAGCGCATGATCAGGAAGTACTGACCGAGCAACATCAGAGTCATCGCCGTCACCGGCAGAATCATGTGCTCGATCACATCAAGCACCTGAGCAAGGGCGTTGCTGAACTCGGCTCCCGGGGTCATCTGCAGACCGGACGGGAGGATGGGTAACCAGACCGCGAAAAGGAGGATCAGCAGAATGCCAATCCAGTATTCAGGTGACGCGTAGGTGAACAGGTTGAAACCAAGCAGGCCATCGTCGGTCTTGCTGCCGCGCCTGGTCGCGGCCTTCACCCCCATCCAGGTGCCCAGCAGGGTGGCAATCAGGGTGCCCGTCCCGACCAGCAGCAGCGTCCAGGGGAGGGCCTCCCTGATTTCGGTCGACACTTCCCGCCTTGACCGGTGGCTGATGCCCAGGTCGAGACGGGCGGTGTCACCCATGTG
>JAGQUU010000175.1 GCA_020438345.1 Solirubrobacterales bacterium
GACCGGCCTCCTCGACGGGATTCCGGCCGTAGATGATTTCCGTTCCGGCCACTTTCTCAGCCGCGCGGGACCAGGCTGGCCCCGTCAGCCCCGTCACGGACCTCCCAGCCGAGCTCGGCCAGGCGATCACGCATTTCGTCCGCCCGGGCCCAGTCCTTCGATTCGCGTGCCTCGTTCCGGGCCGCGAGCAAGCCAAGAGCTTCCTCGTCCGGACCGCTGTCCTCAGCCTCGGCCAGAGCTCCGAGACCGACCAGATCCAACATTCCGGCCAGCACGGCTCCGGCTCCTGCCAGCGAAGGGTCCTGCGGACTCTGGTTCACGCTTCTGACCAGGTCAAAAGCCTCGCGCATCGCCCGGGGAGTGTTGAAGTCATCGGCCAGGGCTGCCCGGAACCGCTCACCGGCCGCGGCAGCGGCCTCACCGGGGGATTCTGCCGCCGGGGGATTTTCGCGCAGGAAGTTCCGCAGACGCTCGTTACCGGCCCGGGCCTGGGAAAGCGGGCCGTCACCGAATGCCAGTGGCTGGCGATAGTGACCGGAGATGAGATACGCGACAACGGACTCCGGGCCATAGACATCCAGGGCCTCCGACAGCTGGAAAATATTTCCGACCGACTTTGACATCTTCTCTGAACCCGTTTCGATCATTCCGTTGTGCATCCAGATTCGGGCCAGCGGACGGTTGCGGGCAGCTTCGGACTGGGCGATCTCGTTTTCGTGATGGGGAAAGACCAGATCGGAGCCTCCACCATGAATCTCGAACGGGAGCTGGCCCAGTTCCGCTTCCGCCATCGCCGAGCACTCGATGTGCCACCCGGGACGACCCGGGCCCCAGGGGGATTCCCAGCTGGTGTCCTCACCTTCCTTGAGCGCTTTCCAGAGCGCAAAATCAAGCGGGTCCCGCTTTAGCGAGCCGGCGTCGTCACCTTCACCCTGCTCCATCTCCCCGGTCGAACGATGTGAAAGCTTGCCGTAGCCGTCGAAGCTGCGAACCGAGAAATAGACATCACCACCGGACTCATAGGCGTGACCATCATCGATCAGAGTCGCGATCAGGTCGATAATCGGACCAACAGTTTCGGTTGCCAGCGGTTCCGCATCCGGACGGCCCAGGCCGAGCCGGCCCGTGTCCTCGAAGTACGCGGCGGTCATTTCCGCTGCGAGCTCGCTTGATCCGATCCCTCGCTCGGCTGCCGCGGTGTAGATCTTGTCGTTGATATCGGTGACGTTGATCACCAGTTTCGGCCGGTAGCCCTCGCTGCGCAGAAACCGGGCCAGCAGTGAAAAGACAACGAAGGGGCGGGCATTGCCAATGTGGATCCGGCTGTAGACAGTCGGCCCGCAGGCGTAGATCCCGACCTCGCTTTCGCGGTCGAGCGTCACCAGCTCGCCGCTCATGGTGTCCCTGACCCTGACCTCGCGCATGCCGGTCAGGATGACTCAGAAGGTGCGATAGCCGCCGGAACCGGGGCCACCGCGTCGACGGCGGGGCACGGCTCCGCCTTCACCCTCGCGGGAATCGCCCAGCTCCCAGTCGGGGGCCGTGCTGGAGGCGGCGGCCTTCGCTTCCTGGCGGGCCCGGTCCGCGGCTGCCTGGACATCATCATCGGCTGACTGGCGTGCCAGTTCAGCCCGGCGTTCCGCTTCCCGCTGGATCCGCTCATCTTCTTCACGAATCCGGTCGTTCGCCCGTTGACGGGCGCGTTCCTCGGCTTCATTGCCGAAACGCTCGATCAGCTCTTCGACCCTTTCGGCCGCTTCCCGCCGGATCTGTTCGGTCCCTTCCATGACACGGCGGTCGACATCGGCTTCGATTTCCGCGATCCGCTGGCGTGCCAGTGATTCAAATTCGTTCGCGTGGGCTTCCGCCTGTGCGGCCCGGTCCTGGGCTTTGCGTGTTCGCTCGTCGGCGGCCTCGATCCGGTTCTTGCCTTCACGTTCAGCGGCCTGACGGGCCTCCTTGGCGAGTCGCTCGGCGACTTCCTCCAGGTGTCTCGTCCGGGCCGCGAGCCGTTCCTCGCCTTCGGCCGCGACCTTGGCCATCGCTTCCTCGCGGCTCTCACGCTCCTGTTTCAGGGTTCCCTCAGCGCGCTTCAGGTCCGCTTCAACCTTGGCCTGGGCCTCACGCTGATCGGCGTCCTTCTGCTCGAGTTCCTTGAGCTTCGCTTCCGCTGCCAGCCTGCCCTTGCGTGATTCCTCGATCTTTTCCCGGGCTTCGGCACTCAGCTTGCGAAGGGTTTCCCTCGCTTTGGTCTTGATCTCTTCACGCGCCTCGGCAACTTCGCGGGCTGACTGGGTTTTGGCTGCCTCTACCCGCTGGTCGGCAGTCGCCGCTGAAGCTCGCGCAGCCTTCGCCTGCTCTCGGTCCTTGCGCGCCCGGGCAACCGACTCCCTCGCAGTTGCAAGCGCCTTCAATTCCGCTTCGCGCGCTGCCACCTCAGCCTCACGGGCACGCGCCTCGCTGGCCGTCATTTCCTTGGCGAAAGCTTCTATCCGTGAAGTGAGTTTGCCCGAGGACTCGCCAACCTGGCGCAGCTCGGCAGGCAGCCCGTTCTCGGGGACGCTGGCCTCTTCCTTCGACGGAGCTGGAGTTGAATCGCTCATCGTCACCTGAAACCTACTACTCCAGAGAGCGTTTGAGGATCTTGCCGGTCGCATTCCGCGGCAACTCAGGCAGAAAGATCACGTCACGCGGAGCCTTGTAGGAAGCGAGATTGTCTTTGACAAAAGTGCGAACCTGCGTTTCGTCGAGGGAATCGGGCTGCTTCAGCACCACCCAGGCCCTGAGTGCCTGACCGAACTTTTCATCCTCGACTCCTGCCACCGCCACCTCGGCGACTTCTTCGTGGCCGGCGATCAGATCCTCGACTTCAGCCGGGTAGACATTCTCGCCACCGGAGATGATCATCTCGTCGTCGCGGCCATCAATGAAGAGCAGACCGTCAGCGTCAAAGTGCCCGACGTCGCCGCTGGAAAGGAAGCCGTCAAGGCTCTCCTTGTCGCCTCCTCCGGTGTATCCGTCGAAAGTCATCTGGTTGCTGATGAAAATCCGTCCGGTTTCACCCTGCGGAACGTCAAAGCCGGATTCGTCGACAAGCCGAACGCTGGTTCCGTAGGGAGGTCGGCCGGCCGTCGACGGGTCTGCTCTCAGATCCTCCGGTGTGGCAATTGAACCCATTGCCACTTCGGTCGAGCCGTAGAAGTTGTAGATGTTGTCGCCGTAACGGTCCATCCAGGCCGTCGCGAGACCGCCCGGAAGAGCCGAACCCGACAGCGTCACGATCTTCAGGTTTGCGGCCCTGAACTTCGAACTGGTTTCCTCGTCCAGCTCGAGGATCCGTTGAAGCATCACCGGCACCGCGACGAGCGCATCCGCCTGGAACTCGTCAACCAGTTCCATTGTCTGAGCGGGATTGA
>JAGQUU010000014.1 GCA_020438345.1 Solirubrobacterales bacterium
CTCGACGCCCGAAGCGTCCGCCTTGCCTCCGGAACCGGGAGCGATCACGAACTTGTAGACGACGAAGGCCAGGATCGCGCCGACAATCTCACCGACGAGGTATGGCCAGACGCCGCCCCACTCACCGGAAACAAGCGCGGGACCGAACCAGCGGGCCGGGTTGACAGCACCACCGGTGAGCGGCACCAGGATCAGGCCGACCACACCAAGTGCGAGGCCGATCGCCAGCGGAGCCCAGTCCTTCACAGCCCGGACACCGAGCGCGATTGCCAGCACGGTGAGAACCAGCAGGAAGGTGCCGAGACACTCGACCACAGCACCGGCGAAGTTGCCGCTGAGCAGCGGGCTGATCGAAACGGCGCCGTAGTTGGCGGCTCGACCTTCATCTTCGAGCAGGGCCTTGGTCATGAGTGCGCCGAGGACACCGCCGGAAAGCTGAGCGAGGATGTAGATCACCGCGTCTACCGGGGCGATCTTCTTCATCAGGGCTGCACCCAGCGTGACCGCGGGGTTGAAGTGACCACCGCTGGCTCCACCAAAGGCAAAAATGAGCGCCGTAAGGATGAAGGCGTAGGTCAGGCCGACGACCGCGAAGTCAGAGCCGAACGAGGCGTTGTCGCCAACGGCAATGAAAAGTACGCCGACCAGTGTGATTCCGAATACAAGGAAGAACGTTCCGAGCAGTTCGGCGATGTATGCGGCGAGACCGCGATCTTGCATTGAAGTCAAACCTCCCGTGGCTTGTGTCGATTGCGCCCCGCCAACTCGGCGAGCCGGGCAAGTCTAACTACAGCCCGGTCCCGGTACTGCCAAGCCTCCGGGGGACGCATTGTCAGGGCCAGTCTACCTACGCCGCTCGAGGTTGAATTCCTGCTTCAGCCAAGTAGCCTGGCAGCGAGTTCCGGCAGCTCCCTGGCCATTCTCGACCGGGGAACGACCATCGCCAATCCCGCCTCGCGGCCCAGTTCGCGTGTTTCCACGTCAACATGCGAATAGAAACCGATCGCGGGAGCCGGCAGATTCGCAATCCGACTGGCATCAACCGCTTCGAGATCGCAGACGACCAGGTCAAAGTCGAAACCTTCGGGGCCTGGCGGGTCAGCCATGACCATCACGTCATGTCCGGCGGCCCCGAGCATCGCAGTCACCCGGCTGGAAAGCATCAAATCGGGCACTACGGCGAGGACTCTGGACACGAAATGCTCAGATCGAGCGGCGTTCGCGGAACTCTTCCCGGACGCTTTCCGGGCGGCCCCACATCTGAACGACCTCGGAGCGGCCCTCCCGGACTTCCCGCAAGACCAGCTCGCCAGTGAAACCTTCCCGGTCGAGTCTTCCGAGCACTCCCTGAACGGTCTGCGGTGCGGCTGCTTTGCCGAAACTGTGGGCGACCGGCACCCGCCAGTGCCATTCGGCGCGGGAATACGGCTGGGCGTTGATCATGCTCAGGTGAACCGACGCATCGATGTACCGGTCCTCGTCGTCGATCCGCAGATCGAACTCGAGGTCGGTCCAATCGGCGGGTAGCGAGTCAATAACTTCCTGAAAGTCCTGAGCGAGCGCCATCACCTCAAGCCTAGCGCGGCTCGGCCCGCGGGTACCCGTCGTAGAATCCCCGTATGTCCCCGGTGACAGAACCCGATCTTGATGCGGAGTACCGACAGGTCCGTGAGGAATGTGGCCTGATCGACCGCCCCGACCGCTCCTGGATCAGGATCGACGGGCCCGATGCGGCCGAGTTCCTCCAGGGCCAGGTCACGAATGAAACCGAGGAGTTGGACGTCGGATCCGGTGCCTACGCCGCTCTGCTTGACCGCAAGGGACACCTTCAGGCCGACATGCGGGTTCTTCGTCTCGGCGAAGACTCCTTTCTGGTCGACACCGAACAGGCCACGGGGCAGATCCTCTTCAAGCATCTCACGATGTACAAGATCGGCCGCAAGGTCGAAGTGGAACAGACCGATCGTGCTCTCCTTTCCCTGGTCGGCCCCGGCTCATACGGGGTGACCGGACTTGCCCCGGGACCCGAACATGCCTTCACCGAAGCCGTCATCGCGGGCGCCGACTGCCTGGTTGCGACGACGGTGTTCGGACTGGATGTGATCTGTGAGCCGGAGAAGGCGGACGCGGTTCGCGCGCAGCTTGTTTCCGACAGGGCAGTTCCGGTTTCCGGGGCGGCAACCGAGATCCTCCGGGTCGAGCGGGGCCTGCCCCGTTTCGGTTTCGACATGACTGAGGCCAACATGCCTGCGGAAGCGGGAATCGTCGAGCGCGCGGTGAGCTTCACCAAAGGCTGCTACATCGGCCAGGAGCCGGTCGCCCGGCTCCATTACAAGGGTCGCCCGAACCGTCACCTGCGTGGCCTCAAATCCCAGGGTCAGCTCGTTTCGGGTGCCCGGGTCAGTTTCAAAGAGAAGGAAGTCGGCACGATCGGAACGACCGTGCTCTCCCCCGCCTCGGGACGAATCGCCCTCGCCATTCTCCGCAAAGAAGCCGAACCGGGGTCCACGGTGATCGTGGATTCCGAGTCGGGAGAGGTGGAAGCAGAAGTGGTCGAACTTCC
This sequence comes from Solirubrobacterales bacterium, assembly GCA_020438345.1. GTDB lineage: Bacteria > Actinomycetota > Thermoleophilia > Solirubrobacterales > 70-9 > 67-14. Next base: position 2,564 of record JAGQUU010000014.1, read on the forward strand.
ATTCACCGGAGACATCGACGCATGAGCGAAGCCAGGCACCAGGGACTCGGCGGGGGCAAGCTGGGGTCCGACAGCCCCCTCTTCGGGGGCAAACCGGAAGCCCCCGCATGGGATCCTCGCCGGGACGATTTCACCGATGAGGGCGAGTCGGCATCCCGGGCAGCAGAGGCTGCCGAGGAGCTTTTGAGTATCGCCGACCTGAGGAACCTGCTTCCCGCGGCTGAACCTGATCGTGCCCTGGATGACTGGGGACGATCGGAGACTGTGGTTTCCCTGATGGAGCCACTCCTGAACTTCTATTACCGCTACTGGTTCCGGGTCGAGACCCAGGGTGTCGAGAACATTCCCGCGGATGGCGGAGCGTTGCTGGTTTCCAATCATTCCGGGGCGCTGCCTCCGGATGCCCCGATGATCATGCAGGCAATCCGCAACGAACACCAGAACCCGCGGCCGCTCTACATGCTCGGAGAGCATTGGTTCAAGGGCTACCCCGGCGTGTCGATGCTGGTTAACAAGATGGGTCTGGTCCCGGCTCATCGGGAGAACGCCCAAAGGTTGTTACATGACGAAGGAAGACTGGCCGTGGTCTTTCCGGAAGGGCAAAAGGGTTCCCGCAAGGTCTATTGGCAGCGGTACCGGTTGCGGCGCTTCGGCCGGGGCGGTTTTGTTCGTACCGCAATTCGCGCCCGCGTTCCGATCGTGCCGATCGCGGTGGTCGGAGCGGAGGAAGCGATGCCGATCTTCGCCCACATGAAGCTGCTCCAGAAGCTTTCCGGCCTCATCTACTTCCCGCTCACCCCATCCTTTCCGCATTTCGGCCTTGCGGCGCCCCTCATGTTCCTGCCATCCAAGTTCAAAATC
>JAGQUU010000176.1 GCA_020438345.1 Solirubrobacterales bacterium
GCTCTGATGGAACGTGTCGCCAAGAGCAATCCCGACGCGGTTCTGCTGGCCGGCCTGACCGAGCAGAACGGCGGCCAGCTGATCAAAGACAAGGTGGCGGTGCTCGGGCCGAATGACGGTGAAGTCGCCCTGATGGCACCGGACGGCTTTGCCCAGCAGTCGACCATCGACGAGGCTGGCGCGGCCTCGGCCGGCATGTTCGCCTCGGTTCCGGGACGTGCGCCCGAACTCCTGCCCGGCACGGGCAAGCAGTTCGTGAAGCAGCTCGAGTCGAAGACCGGAGGCCAGCCGGTCGAGCTCTACGCTCCGTACGCCGGCCAGGCCGCCCAGGTGCTTCTGGATGCGATCGAATCGGCCGGATCCGATCGGGCCGCGGTGGCTTCCGCTCTCTTCGGGATAGAAGTCAAGGACGGGATCACGGGCGACTTCACGATCACCGAAACTGGTGACCCCGATGTAAGCCCGATCACGATCAACAAGGCGGCGAAGGTGTTTGAGCCTGTTGAAGTTGTCGAACCCGAGGCGAAGCTGGTGTCAGCCGCCCGGGGCAAGTAGAGGATTCAGTCAGAGGACGCGGCTACGAGGGATCAGCCGGCACTGCCTCGTAGCGGGGTTACTCGGTGAGGGTCGGGAAGTCCTTGATGATCTCGCCGATGATCGAGAGGGCCTGGTCCAGCTGGGCCTTCTCGTGGGTCGCCATCAGGCTGGTCCTCAGCAAGGCGCCGCTAGGCGGAACCGCCGGGTGGATCGCCACATTGCAGTAGACGCCAGCATCAAAGAGCGCCTTCCAGAGGAGGATTGCCATCCAGTCTTCACCAACCACGACCGGTACGACTGGAGTGGTCGCCTGGCTGCCATCCGGCATCGTTCCGGGCGCGACAACATTCAGGCCGAGATTCTCGAGGCCGTCCCTCAGGTAGCTGGCGTTTTCGAGCAGCCTCCTGAACAGCGGAGCGCCTTCGGCGCGGCAGATCCTGACCGCTTCGAGCGCCGCGCCGACCGCCGCCGGGACCCCGGAGGCACTGAAGATGAAAGAACGGGACGTGATCCGCATGAAGTCGATCACTTCACGTTTTCCGGCGATGAAGCCTCCACAGGAGGCAAGGCTCTTGGAGAACGTACCCATGCGGAGGTCGACCTCGTCTTCAAGTCCGAAAAGCTCGGTGGCGCCGGCCCCGCGCTTCCCGAGTACACCGACGCCGTGGGCTTCATCAACCATGATGCGGGCTCCGTAATGCTTCGACAGTTCAACGATCCGCGGCAGGTCCGGCAGGTCCCCTTCCATTGAATAGACACCGTCGACTACGACCAGGACCCCGCCACCGTCACTGGCCGCGCGCTGGAGCATCTTCTCCAGCTTTTCGGTCTGGTTGTGGCGAAACGGACGGATCTTCGCTCCGGAGAGCTTGCAGCCGTCGAGCAGGGTAGCGTCGTCGCCGGAATCACAGATCACCGTGTCAGCCGGGCCGAGAATCGCCTGGAGACAGCCGACATTCGACTGGTAGCCGGTGGAGAAGACAATCGAGTCTTCGGTCTCCATCCAGGCGGCAAGTTCCGCTTCGAGTTCGACGTGGATCGGAGTCGTGCCGTTCAGAAGCCGGGAACCGGTGACCCCGGTGCCGTACTGGTCCAGGGCATCGCGCGCGGCCTGTTTGACCCTTTCGTCGGCGGTCAGCCCGAGGTAATTGTTTGAACCGAGCATGATCGTCTCCCGGCCTTCCATCTCGACCACGGGGCCGGCCTGTGAGGTGAGCAGGCGGAAGTAGGGATTCAGACCGGCCTCATTGGCTGCTGCGAGCTGCTCGCGGCGTTCGTGGTTGTGAACTTTCTCGAAAAGGTCGATCGGCGCTGTGGTGCTTTCGGACATGCCGAAAGTCTCGCAGACCGGACTGTGACTGTGGTCCGGAGGAATACAGGTGAGGGACCCTGCCACCGTCGGCGGGTGGCCTTTGGCCGGATCGCCCCGACGACCGTCCGGGTGACAAAGGCCCTTCGAAGCGCGAAAGACGCAACACGGGCAATGGTGGACCCTCCTCGGGTCCGCTAGTTTGCGATCAATGCCGAAGGTCGAGATTCGTGAAGTCGCAAGCAAGCGGGACCTGAAGACGTTCGTCAAGGTTCCCTTTCTGGTTCATCGTGACCACCCCGAGTGGGTGCCGCCGCTGATCACGGACCGGATGAATTTCCTCGACCGGGGAAAGAATCCGTACTTCGACCACGCCGAAGTCAAGCTCTGGATCGCCGAGAAGGAAGGCGTGGCGGTCGGTCGGATCAGCGCACAGATCGACGAAAACTGGGATCGGTACCGGGGCGGCAACAGCGGCCAGTTCGGCTTTTTCGAGACGGTCGATGATCAGGAAGTCGCCGGCGCATTGCTCGACACCGCAAGTGAATGGCTGGCGGGCAAAGGCAGAGAAAAGGTCTACGGGCCGATGGACTTCACGACCAACGACGAGATCGGCATTCAGATTTCCGGGTTCGATGTGCGGCCATCAATTCTCGAGAACTGTCACCAGCCCTATTTCCAGGAACTGGTTGAAGGGGCCGGGTTCACCAAGGCGATGGATCTGTTGATGTGGCACCTGGAAATGGGCAAGCTGGCGAAGGGGCTGGAGTTCCATCCCGCGATCATGGAAGCCGCCCAGCAAAGCCTCGATGAGCATGGAATCACGATCCGCAGCATGCGTCGTTCGGACCTTCCGAATGAGATGGCCCGGTTCCACGAGGTCTACAACGAAGCCTGGGGAGACAACTGGGGCTTCGTCCCGATCACCAGGGAAGAGGTCGAGTTCCATGCAAAGACGCTCAAGCTGGTGATCGACGAGGACTGGGCGATGATCGCCGAAACAGCCGACGGGGAAACCGTTGGTGCGTCGCTCACCCTGCCCGACATCAACCAGGTCCTGGCGAAGATGAACGGCAGGATTCTCCCGGCAGGCTGGTACCACTACCTGACCGGCAAGAAAAAGATCGATTCGGTGCGAATTCTCGCGTTGGGTGTCAAGAAGGCCTACCAGCACACAGGTGTGGCAGCTGCGCTTTACGTCAGGCACATCCAGACGACTCGGCCCGACGGTGTGATGAAGGGTGAGGCGGGTTGGATCCTCGAGACGAACGAAGCGATGAATCGGGCGCTGGAAGGCATGGGTGGTGAGGTTTCAAAGAAGTTCCGCATCTACGAGAAGACCCTGTTCTGATTCACAGCCCGGACCGGCTGGCGTGTCGGGCAACGACAGGTTTCGCAATTTGCGGGGAAATGTGTGGTTCCCTCCGACGGCGTCTATAGATTCAACTCTGTGGCTGAGGAACTGGATGGTGAACTGATTTCGGAGGAGGATGTCGAGGCGTCCCAGCCGGACGGAGATGCTGTCCGGGCCCTCCCTCGTGAATATGAGGGAGGCGGCGCTCTGCCTGCTCTTCGCAGTGAAGTGACGACAGCGGCCATAGCCGTCGCTGGTGGTGCGCTGGCCGGAGCGGCCACGGTTGCCGCGGTCCGGGCAGTGAGCGGGGGCTCATCACGCAGGAAAGCCCGGAAGCTGGGCCGCAGAGCCCGCCCGGCCAATGTCGTCGCGAGCCGTTCTTTCCTCGTTGACGTTCACGTTCTCGGCCGCTAGGTCCGGATGACACTTGAAGTCGCAGCGAGTCCTGTGGCTCCGATGCGCTTGCCCCGGCTGGCTGGTGGCGACCGGGTTTTCCGCCGCTGTGGCCCCTGGCTGGAGCGCCTCCTCGTGCTTGGCAACGAGCCGATGTTGGTACGGGTCCGGGAGGGCAGGAACAACGATTTCATTCTCGCGGCCGAGCCCGTTGATCCGGAGCTGCTGACGGGTCCCGGATCCGCGGATCTGATTGAGGCCGGGGAATCCTCGTTGAGGCGGGGCCTGGACCGTCTGCGTTTCAGCCTTGGCATCGACGACGACCTGAGGGGTTTCTACCGGGCTTTCCGTGACGATCCGGTGCTCGGACCGGCCCTCGCCGGACGGATTCACAACCGGCCATTGAGGCGCCCTGTCGCCTGGGAGGCCCTGATCTGGGCGATCACTGAGCAACTGATCGAATACCGACGTGCCATTCGGATCCAGCAACAGATGATTCGCCGCTTCGGCATCGCGATCCGCTCCCATGCCACGGCCCGTCCGCACGAGAGCGGAGGCTCACAGCCGGGTCTTCTGGCGAGCAGGCCGGGCCCGGTCCTCGCCGCGGTCCCCGCTCCGGAAGCCATCGCCAATGCAGCTCCGGCTGAACTTGAAGCCTGCGGTCTGAGTGCCAGACGGGCCGTGGCCATGGTCAAGGTTGCCCGCGAGGTCGCTTCCGGTCGCGTTGATCCTGCCAAGAGCGGGGGTGACCCGCGTCTTCTCGCTGTTCCCGAGATCGGACCCTGGACCGTCGCCTGCCTCGCGTTGCGGGGCCGGGGCGATCCGGACGCTCTCCTGGCGGGGGATCTGGGGCAGGTCAAACTGGTCGGCTACCTCAAGGGTCTCGGCCGTCTGGCCGAGGTCGAGGAGGTCGAGGAGTTCTATGCCCCGTATGCCCCCTGGCGTGGCCTGGCCGGGGAGTACCTGGTTCAGGCGCTCGGCAGCCGGGTCCATGGTCCGGGCAACCGGGCCAGGATCCGTCGACAGGCTTTCAGACACGCGGCCTGACCGCGGTCCCGGGCCAACCGGCCGGCCCCGGACCGAGGGATCAGCTCCGGGCTACTCCGGCTGGACCTGGTCGGTCGGCAGCAGGTCGTTGGTCAGGGCATCGACCGCACGCTGCGGCTGGGAAAGCACGTCCTGAGCTCTCATCCAGTTGATAAAGGCCTGCCAACTGGCGGTGTTCTGGTAACCGAAGGGAACGGCGATGTTCCCCTTGTTGCTGTCCTGGTCGAGCAGGGGCAGAGTGGCTTTCATCTGGGCGTCGGTCACCTTCTGTTCCAGCGCGTCGTTGGCGGCCAGGATGGTCTGGGTCGCGTCGTTAGGGTGGGAGACCGCGTACCGGGTGCCGCGGGCGAGGGCTGCGATGAAGAGTCGGATCGGATCAGGTTCATCCTCGACCTGACTGCCCTTGGCTACAAGCACGACCTCGCTGTAGGTCGGCACACCGAGTTTGTCGACCGGATTGACGACCGGCTTCAGGCCTTGCATCTTCAGATCGACCCCCTCTATGTTCCAGAACGGTCCCAGGGTTGCCTGGGCCCGGCCGCTGACAATCGAAGGCAAGAGCCCCTGGCCGACTCCGACCTTCTTCACCTGGTCTTCGGTGAGTCCGGCCCGGGCCAGAATCGTCTTCAGGTAGGCGTCCTGATATGAGATCCCGGCGGTCGAAACAGTCTTGCCCCTGAGGTCGCGGACCCGCTTGATCTTCGACTTCTTCAGCCAGATCATCGAGGTCAACGGCTGGCCTACCACCGTGGCAACCGAGACTACATCCAGCCCCTGCTCGCGGGCCAGCAGAACCTCCGGCTCGTAGGAAAGTGCCAGGTCGGCCTTGCCGGCCGCAACCAGCTTGATCGGAAGTGAGGGATCAGTCGGGGAATCGAGCGAGACATCCAGTCCGGCATCCTCGAAATAGCCCTGCTTCTCGGCCACCAGAAAACCCGCATGGTCAGGGTTCGGGTACCAGTCCATTGCCACGGACAACTTGTCCCTGACCGGGTTCACATCTTCTGACTTCGTGCCGCAGGCAGAAACCACAAGAGCAACCAGGAAGGCGAGGGGCAGTAGCGCGATTCGTTTCAAAGTCTCTCCAGGCCGGGAAAAGGTTCGGCCGGAGCCTACCGCCATCGGACGATTACCCGCTCAAGCAGGCCAATCAGGACATACAGCAGGATCGCAATCAGGGACAGCACGACGACCGAAGCGAACATGCGGTCGGTCATCAGTTGGGCGTTGTCCTGGAGCATCAGGTAACCCAGACCCTTCTCGGCTCCGGCCCATTCACCAAAAACAGCGCCGATGACCGCTACTGCCGCCGCGATTCGGGCCCCGGTGAAGATTCCGGGCAGGGCCGAAGGGAGTTCGACCCGGCGGAAGACCTGCAATCCGGAAGCGTCGAGCGAGCGCATCATGAGCATCGCTTCGCGGTCTGCCGATCGCAGTCCGTCCAGGGCATTCACGGTGATCGGAAAAAAGCAGATCAGCGCGATTATCAGAAGCTTTGGCCAGATTCCATATCCGAACCAGACCACGAGGATCGGGGCGACCACGATCACCGGGATGGTCTGGGATGCCACCACCAGTGGATAGCCGGCCCGTCGGATCAGCTCAGAGCTGCGAAATGCGAAGGCGACCAACAGGCCGCAGACCAGGGCGAGGATGAATCCCGCGACTATTTCGACCAGGGTCGTGCGGGCATTCTCGAGGATCAGACCGCGGTCCTGCCAGAGCACTTCGGCAATCTCCGACGGCGCCGGCACGAGGAACGATTCGAGACCGAGCGTGTCGGCCATGAACCCGCTTTCCGCCGCGAGTTGCCACAGGCCGAGCAGGGCGAGCAGCAACAGAAAAGGCGGCAGCCAGGCCCGGGCTTTCATGTGTGGTCAACTCCTGGCCCGAGCAGGTCGAGGACCTCTTCCCGGCGCTGGTTGAAGCTTCGGGAGCTGACCACCTCCGTCCGGTCACCGGCGGCGCCCCTGGCGCCATCCAGCCCGGCTGTGATCCGGCCCGGCCGGGGGGAGAGGACAAGCACACGGTCGGCCAGGTAGATCGCCTCTTCGACATCGTGCGTGACCAGAAGCACGGTTGCTCCGGTCTCGGCAAGGACGGGAGCCAGCCATTCCTGAAGCTCTGCCCGGGTAATAGCGTCGAGTGCGGCGAAGGGTTCGTCGAGAAGCAGCACCGGCTTCCCCGAAACAAGGGTGCGGATGAAGGCGACCCGCTGGCGCATACCGCCGGAAAGTTCGGATGGCCTGGCCTGCTCGAATCCGGAAAGTCCGAAGTGTTCAAAGCTCTCGGTGGCGATGGCTCGCGATTCCGACCGGGACCGCATCTGGTTCCGCAGGGACAGACCTGCATTGTCAAGCGCGGAATACCAGGGGAGCAGACAGTCGCGCTGGGGCATCCAGGCACAGGACGCGAGCCGTTCCGATCCGGCGGAGCGGCCGGAAACCTCGATCGAACCACCGGAAGGCTCGAGCAGGCCCCCGGTGATTTCCAGCACCGTCGATTTTCCGCAGCCGGATGGTCCGGCCAGCGCCAGGACCTCTCCGGGCCCGATCTCGAACCCGATTCCGTCGAGCACTTCCAGCGATCCGAAGCTATGGCTGAGGCCCCGGGCCGTCACGGCGGTCATCGCGGTTGATTGTAAGAGGCGTGATCAACGCTCAGCTGCTGCCCGGCGATCCGCTCGCGACGTTCAGGTGGCCGGGAGCGTTCAGCGGGTTGCGAGCACGCGGCGCTGAAAGTCCATCGCTACTATGTCGTCATTCCTGATTTCTTTACTAAACACGTAGGGAGAGTCAGGAGCGCCACTAGCCCGGCGTCAAACCACAGGAAACACCCGCCCCGCTTTGGATTTCTCGATCGCAATTCTGATCTTCGGCTTCGGCATCGGAGTCCTCGTCGGCATGACCGGCATGGGTGGCGGTGCCCTGATGACACCTCTCCTGATCCTGCTTTTCGGGGTCTCTCCAACCACCGCGATCGGCACCGACATCCTCTACGCCGCAATCACCAAGACGGTTGGTGGCTGGCGTCACTTCAAGATGAAGACGGTCAACATGGGTCTCGTCTTCTGGCTCGCCGTTGGTTCGGTTCCTTCCGCGATCTTCGGGGTTCAGCTCGTCTCCTGGCTGCAGGACAGCCTCGGCGAAGAGAAACTTGACTCACTGGTCTACGCGGTCCTCGGCGGGACCTTGCTCATGGTCGGCATCATCACCCTGGCCCGGGCCCTGATCCTTGCCCGCACGCTGAACGAGCGGGAAGATTTCAAGATCGAACTCCGTCACAAGGTCGCTGCGGTCACCATCGGTGTGACCACCGGCTTCGTGATTGGTGTGACCTCGGCCGGTTCCGGCACCGTGATTGCCGTTCTGCTCATCGCGGTCTTCCGCCTCGCTCCGAAGAAGGTGGTTGGAACCGATGTTTTCCATGCCGCAATCGTCCTCTGGGCGGCGGGAATAGCCCATTTCGGTCATGGCAATGTGGACCTCGGGCTGGTCGGGAACATCCTGCTTGGTTCGGTTCCCGGCGTGGTCGTCGGGGCCGCCCTGATGGGCCGCATCAATCAGGATTCGATCCGGATAGCTCTCGGGATCGTGCTGATCCTTTCAGGCATCTTCACCGTCCAGAAGGGTGATCCGGTGGTCTGGCCGATAGCCGCCCTGGTGGCCGGACTCGGATTCACGCTCATCCTCATGGCACCCCGCTGGTACCAGCACTTCCGTCCGCCGGAAGCGATCGAAGCAGAAAAAGAAGCGGCAGCCCGGAAAGGGCTTGTCGACCCTGAAGGTTGATTTACTAGACCCATGCGCGTCTCCGCAAAGGCCGATTATGCAGTTCGGGCAGTAGCTGAACTGGCCGCCTCCCCCGACGGCCCGGTCAAGGGAGAACGGCTGGCGGATTCCCAGGACATCCCGCTTCAGTTCCTCGAACACATCCTGCTTGACCTGAAACATTCCGGGATCGTTCGGGCCCGCCGGGGAGCGAAGGGTGGCTATTGGCTTGCCAAGCCGGCCGACGAGGTCTCAATCGCCGATGTGATCCGGGCCGTTGAAGGACCGATCGCCAATGTCCAGTCGGCTCCCCCGGAGTCGATTTCCTACAAGGGCAGCGCCAGGGAACTCCAGAACGTCTGGATCGCGGTCCGGGCGAGCCTGCGCGATGTACTCGAATCAACCAGTCTCGCCGATCTTGTTTCCGGTGACCTGCCCGCCAATGTGCGGGACCTTGCGGACGACAAGGACGCCTGGGCTCCACGCTGAGGTTCCCCTGCGCGGGTTGGTTCCGCCCCGATTCACAGTTCGTTGACGCATCTGCTGCCCTGACCGGTACCCTCTCCTCAGGGAGCAAGCAATTTCAGGGAGTGGATATGTCGGATGAAGTAACTGAGACTGGTGGTCTGACCAGGCGCGACGCGCTGCGGGCCGGAGCTGGAGCTGCGGGCGGGCTGGCTTTTGCCAGCGGACTGCTCGGGAATGCGCTCGACGCCATGGCCGCACCGGCGGTTGTGGGCGCGGGGCCTTACGGGCCTCTCGGATCACCGGACGCGAACGGACTGAGGCTGCCGGCCGGGTTCACCTCCCGGGTGATCGCCCGTTCGACTGTTGACATCGGTCCGCGGCCATACAACTTTCACATCCTGCCCGACGGCATGGGTGCCTACAAGACAGATGACGGCGGCTTCATCCTCACCTCGAACAGCGAGGCACCGTACTTCGAAGGCATCGCCGACATCGGCACCGGAGCGATCCGTTTCGACAGCAACTTCAACGTGACCGATGCCTACCCGATCCTCAAGCGAACCCACATCAACTGTGCGGGTGGCGTCACTCCGTGGAAGACCTGGCTTTCCTGTGAGGAGATCGATGAAGGCAAGGTTTTCGAATGCGACCCCTGGGGCCAGAAGACCTGGAACGGTGAAACCCAGATCGCCCACCCTGCGATGGGTGTCTTCAAGCATGAAGCCTGTTGCGTCGATCCGGCCGGCAAGCAGGTGTATCTGACCGAGGACGTGGGTAACGGCTGCCTCTACCGCTTCACTCCGACCAGTTACCCGGATCTCCAGGCCGGCAAGCTCGAGGTCGCCTCGGTGCAGGAAGACGGCAAGGTCAACTGGATCGAGGTTCCCGACCCGCAGTTCACCGGCCCGGTCCCGACCCGGGAACAGGTGCCGGAGGCGACCCGTTTCCGGCGGGGTGAAGGGATGTGGTTTGACGCCGGTGTCGTGTATTTCGCGACAACCCAGGATGACCGGGTCTACGCCTACCACCCCGAGTCCACTTTCCTGGAAGTCCTCTACGACGGGGTCGCCCTCGGTGATGACGCGCCGCTCCACGACACCGACAACGTCACAGCCTCGCCGATTTCGGGTGACCTCTACGTCTGTGAGGATCCGGGCGGGTCGGCCGATGAGGGTCTCCAGGTCTGCCTGATTTCGACCGAAGGTGAAGCTGCCGCCTTCTGCGAAGTGTCCCTGCAAGGTCATTCGAGCTCCGAGTTGACGGGTCCGGTCTTCGACCCGACCGGCCAGCGGCTTTACTTCTCCTCGCAGCGGGCACGCTTCGCCGGTGAAAGCACCGCGCTCGGGATCGTCTACGAGATCAGCGGACCGTTCCGCAAGACCCGCAAGGATCCCGATCCGGATCCGGATCCGGTCGCGGTCGACAAGGCCAAACCGAAGCTGAAGGTGCGCACCCTCGGCCGTCCCAGTCTGAAGCGTCTGATCAAGCGAGGCCAGCCTTTCAAGATCGAGGTGCGGGATGAAAGCCTGCCGGTGGCCGTGGACCTCAAACTGGTCGCTCCGATCCGCAAGGCCAGGGGTCGTGGCACGGTGGAGCTGACGCTCAGCCGCAAGAAGATTCGGATGAACAAGTCCGGCGGCAAGCATGTCCAGATGAAGGTGGGAGACCGGGTCCGCAGGAAGCTTCGCCAACGGCAGATCGCCCAGGCGAAGCTGGTCGTTGTCGCAACTGATGCCGCGGGTAATCGCACGAAGGTGGTCAAACCGGTCAGCTTCAGGTGAAGCCTGGCGGACGGCTCAGGTTCGGGGTGATTCTGGCGGTGATGGCTGGCATGGCCCCCTTCCTGGCCGGCTGTGTCGAAAGCTCCCCGGAGGTCCAGAAGGAGGGTCCGGCCGCAGGCAGGACTGGGAATCCAGGGTCGCCAGGAGCTCGGGCCGACCGAATCGCTGAGCGCAGACAGGCCAGGCTCGATGCTGCCAAGGCCAGAGCGAAAGCGAGAAAGCTGGCGCAGGCAGCCCGTGTCCGTGCCCGTGTCGCAGCCCGCAGGTCGAGGCAGGCCACCAGGCAGGCGACGATCCGGGCCCGCGAGCTTGCCCGACACGGCGGTGACGTTGACTGCGGCGCGTTCGCCAGCCAGGCCCAGGCCCAGGCTTATCTGCTGCCCGGCGACCCTTTCGGCCTCGACGGGGACGGTGATGGCGTCGCCTGTGCCTCGTTGCCCTGCCCCTGCTCGAAGGCAGCAGATAGCGGCTCGGGCGATGACGATGCGCCGACCGTGGCCGCGCCCCGCCGGTTTACAGGGAAGGTGATTTCGGTAGCGGATGGTGACACTCTGGATGTCACCTCCCCGGCCGGGGTCACGGAGACGATCCGCATGATCGGAATCGACACTCCCGAGGTCTACGGTGGAAAGGAATGCGGCGGACCTGCTGCCTCGGCGGCGATGAAGGAACTCGCCTCCGGCCGGCATGTCACGGTCACCGCAGACCCGACCCAGGACCGCCGTGACCACTACGGCCGGTTGCTCGCCTACATCAACCGGGGCAGCCAGGATCTCGGCCTGACGCTGGTCAGGCGCGGCCTGGCCTCGGCCTACCCCTACGACGGTCCCTTCCAGCGCTATGGCCGCTACCTCCGGGCTGACAGGCAGGCCCGCAAACAGGACCGGGGAAGCTGGGCCCGATGCGATATCTCACCCGGCTAGGGAGCCCGCCAGACCGGTCAGCCGCTGGCTCAGGACGAAAGTTCGACCAGCTTGTCGCGGGAGCTCTCTCCCAGGACGATCCGGATCCTTGATTTCGGAGTTTTGAACTCCTTTGACAGAAGCTGGATCAGAGCCTTGTTGGCTTTGCCGCCTGCCGGTGGGGCGGTGACCCGGGCCTGAAGCACCGGCTCGCCGGTGTCAGGGTCGGGCTTCCAGCCGGAGATTTCGCTTTTTGAAGCCTTCGGCTGGAGCCGGACCCTGATTCGCCGGGAACTCACAGAACGGGGTGACTCAGTAGCGGTGACCGGAGGTGTACTTGCGGGCGGTCGACTGGCCTGCTTCCACCTTGCCGGAAGCGACCACATCGACGAACTGTTCAAGGTGCTCCGTCTTCCAGCATTCGAAGGCGCCATCGCAGAAAGGCGTATAGGCGCTCATCACCGAATCCCCGTAGTTCCAGTAGAGCTCCGGTTCAGGGTTCAGCCAGAAGGTGCGGTTGGCCCGGTCGGCAACCCGGGCGAAGACATCCTCGGCCGGCGGTCGGCCGTTGGTCCGGGCGTCCCCCAGCACGATCACGGTTGACCGAGGACCGAGATCGGCGGAAACGTCGGTCAGGAATTCGTTCCAGACCCGGCCGTAATCGGTGTAGCCGGAAACATCCGCTACTCCCCCTGTCGAGGTGATCTTTTCAGCGATGGCGGTGAAGTCACGTTCGTCCTCGAAGACCTGGGTCACCTCGGAGATCCGCTCGATAAAGACAAAGCTGCGCAGCTTGCGAAACGAGTCATGCAGCGCATGAAGAACCGAGAGAAAGAAGGTTGATGCCGAACTGACCGAGGTCGAGACGTCACAAAGCACATATATCTCGGGCTTGCGGGGGCGACGCGGCCTGTACCTGAGATTCAGCGGCACCCCGCCAGTCTCCAGCGAGGAACGCATCGTCCGTCTCACATCAACGGTGCGTCCCCGCTTCGCGCCACGCGGATCATGGCCCAGGGTGGCCAGGCGACGTTTCATCTGGGCGACTGCCTTGTGAACCGCTGCCAGGTCCTGTGCGCCCCGCATCGGCAAGGAGCGGTTCAGGTCCGAAAGCGGCCGGGCGGGTGGCAGTTGACCCTGGCGGGTGATCTGCTGGCGCTGGAGTTCTCTCCTCAGTTGCCGTTCGAACCGCGCGATCTGGTCACGGTCCAGCGGCTCACCTTCACCCTCGGCGTCACCACTGGAATCCGAGGAAGGAGAAATCCCCAGCCCGCGACGGATCCGCTGCATATCCACCCCGACGACCCCGCTGCTCTCGCTCTGGCGGCCAAAAGCCTCGATCGCGAGGCGAGCCAGTTCGTTCATCGCGGATTCGTCACCGTCCGCGATCGCCTGCCGGATCGCCTCCGCCAGCGCTTCCATGCCGAGCTCCTCACGTGCTCCCTCGGAGAGTTTCGCCCGATGGCCGTCGGCTCCCTCCGGTGAATGTTCAAGCGCCGCCTCCTCTGTGGCCCGGAAGAAATGACGGTCAAACACCAGATCGAAGACCTCACGGTCGCGGGGAGATTTGGCCACCGTGGTCGCCAATGCCTCTTTGAAATCGACCGGTGAAGTCCACGGCACGATCTCCAGGGCCCGGAAGGCATCCTGAATTTCCGAAGTGCCGATCGCGACTTCCTCAGAGCGGAGTGCCTCGCAGAAGGCGAGAATCTGCTCGGTCATCCCTGAGGGCAAATCGCTCATCCGAGCCGGGGGACGATCTTCTCGGCGACGAGGTCGAGATCGGTGCGGTGTTTGATGATGATCGACAGCGATTCGCGGAAGGTCTTCTCGTCGATGTCATCGGCCCCCATCAGGATCAGGGTTCGGGCCCAGTCGATCGATTCGGCGATCGACGGTGGCTTCTTCAGATCGAGCTCACGCACCATGTCGATCACGTCGACCAGCCGGCCGGCCAGGGCAACATCGATCTCGGGGGCATGAAGGCGGATGATCTCGATCTCCCGTTCGCGGTTCGGATAATCCAGCCACAGGTAAAGGCAGCGGCGCTTCAGGGCTTCCGTGAGCTCACGTGAGTTGTTTGAGGTGAGCAGCACGATCGGGTGGGTGGTGGCTCCGATCCGGCCCATCTCGGGGATCGTGATCTGGAAATCCGACAGCAGCTCAAGCAGCATCGCCTCGAATTCCTGGTCGGTCTTGTCGATTTCGTCGATCAGCAGCACGACCGGTTCCGGATTCGCGATCGCTTTCATCAGCGGGCGTTCGAGCAGGAACTCGGCGGTGAAGATTTCACCCATGTTGACAGGGTCCGAGCCGTCCTCCTTGGTGGAAGCAGTGGCCTGTATCTGGAGAAGCTGCTTGCGGTAGTTCCACTCGTAGAGCGCTTTTGCCTCATCGAGGCCTTCGTAGCACTGGAGACGAACGAGCTCCCGGCCGGTCGCACGCGAAAGCGCCTTTGCGAGTTCGGTCTTGCCTACCCCCGCCGGACCTTCGACCAGGATCGGCTTTCCCAGCCGTTGAGCGAGGTATGAGATCAGCGCGGTCGAATCGTCGGCCAGATAGGCCGCATCGCCAAGTGCTTCGGCGACTTCGGCGGGGCTTTCGGGAAGGTTCTGGAGGGTAGCTGCCATGAACTGGAGGATACGACGACCGGTCCGCCGGTGAAGCGATAATCACTTCCAATGGGACGACTTGATGAGATTGACCTGTCGCTGAAGTATTCGAAGCGGAAAGGGGAGGAGCGACTGGCGGAAGTCCAGTCACGGCTTGCCGCCTTGCGGCTCACCCTTGGTGGCCAGATAGGTTCCGGCCGGATCGGACCACCGGTCTGCGTCATTTTCGAAGGTTGGGATGCTTCCGGCAAGGGCGGCGCGATCAAGCGGCTCGTCTTCCCTTTGGATCCGCGTCACGTTCGGGTCTCACAGTTCGCAGCGCCGACCGACGACGAGAAGCGCCACCATTTTCTCTGGCGTTTCTGGCCGGCTTTGCCTGGCTGGGGCGGAATGGCGATATTCGATCGCTCGTGGTACGGACGGGTCCTGGTCGAGAGAGTCGAGGGATTCGCGAGCAAGAAAGAATGGAAGCGTTCCTACGATGAGATACGGAGTTTCGAGCGCGGCCTGACCGACGAAGGCACCATTCTCGTCAAGTTCTGGATGCACCTATCGGACGATGAGCAATTGAAGCGCTTCGAGTCCCGGGCCAAGGACCCTCTCAAGCAATGGAAGCTGACCGAGGAGGACTGGCGTAACCGCGAAAAGCGAACTCAGTATGAGGATGCGGTCGAGGACATGTTCGAACAGACCTCGACCGAGAACGCTCCGTGGACCGTGGTCCCGGGGGAGAACAAGCGTTATGCCCGGGTTGCGGTGATCGAGGCCGTTATCGCGGCCATGGAGCAGGGCATGCTGCGCTGGGACATCGACCTGCCCTGACCACTGTTCTCTGAAACGTTGTTCCGCGAATCTGGATGAATTCCGAAGCGGCGGTCAGTCGAGCGGTATCTCGGTGACTCTGGGCTCCGGGGATGTTTCGGGCTCAGGGGCAGGGCTATTGCCGGCCTCCGGTGAACCCGGTCCGGGCTGGCCGGTGGTCTTCTCGGTGTAGGCATCGAGGAAGGCCTTGAGGACACCCATCGCCTCATGCTGGATCGAATCGGCCTGCTGGCGGAGTTCAGGGGAGACAGTGCTGCGGAAAAGCTCGGCCGAGCGACAGATCGGGCACCACTCGAGGCAGTGATCATCGTTGCCCGTCTGGTCTCCCGGCCGGTTTCCGGTTTCGGCACCTGCCTGGCCGTCGTCACTCTCCCCGGCCGTGCGTCCGGCCGTCGATTGGGAGAACTGACCCCAGAAGCGGTCGGCTCCTGGTGGCTTCTGGCTTTGTTCAGACTTCTGTGTCATCGGGGTTCTCGAAAACGATCTCCAGGGTTCCGTTTTCAAAGGAGGCCTTGCTGGGGCTGCGCCTGGCCAGCCCCGAAGGAAGGATGATAGTGCGCTTTGCTTCGCCGGCCTGGACGATCAGCTCCTCGCCTGCCTGCTGGAGCTTCACTTCACCCTTCTCGGTGAACGGCGCCTTGATGTGGATCACGGTGCGCCCGTTCTCGGTTGTGACTTCCCGGGCCATGCCGGAATGAAAAAGAGCGGACGGATCCAGTTCGCCGTAGAGATCATCGGCCAGCCGCGTGTGCATTTCTTCTCCGATCACTTCCCGGTCGAAGAAACGGGCGGTCAGCACCGGTACCGGCGAGAAACCTTCTTCCACCGTTTCAAGCTGAGCGGTCTGCTGCTCGCGCCAACCGGAAAAGTACGAGTCGGACACTTCGTCCGGAAAGACCCGGTTGACGATCACCGCATCGGTGAGGTACCCGAAAAGGCAGAGGTGCGTGAAGGTGCGCCGGGCCTCGTTGATGACCATGCGGTCCGGGTTCATCACCAGCCGGATCGAGCACTGGTCGTGGTTACGCAGGATGGTGTCCATGGACAGGAGGTTCTGAATCAGATGCTCAACTTCATCCATCAACTCCGGTTCGGGCATCGGTATTTCGAGTGCCTTGGCGATCGGAGCGGCCTTGCTGAGCAGGCTGCGGTTCCAGGGGAAGACCTTGCGGACCCACCAGCTGGCAACTTCCGGGTATCCGAGCAGCCTCAGCGTCTCTCCGCTCGGCGCACAGTCGACGATAACCACGTCGTAGTGGTTGTCATCCCAGTGGCGTTTGATCTGGAGCAGGGAAAAGAGCTCATCGAGGCCGGGAGGTACGCTCAACTCCTCGGCCCTCACCTGGTCGACC
>JAGQUU010000015.1 GCA_020438345.1 Solirubrobacterales bacterium
CACCGTCTTCGGACATACGGGCTCCTTCCCCGGCTACCGCGTCTTCGCCGCGTCTTCGGCCAACGGCAAACGTTCTGTTGCCTTTGTCGCGAACGCCCAGATCCTCAAAGGCACTCAGGGCAATCCGAATGCCCCGAGGATCAGCGCCCTGATCCGCAGAATGCAGGTGGCGGCCGTCTGTCACGCCCTCGGTTAGTCATCTGAGCTCACAGGCCCTTGGTCCGGGTCCGGTGGCGGAATCTTTCCGCTGGTCCTTTCCGCACCCTTCTTTGAATGTGCGGGGCTCAGAAGGTGCTGAATTCGGAGCGGGATAACTCGAAGCCGTTGCCGGTGTTCATGTTTTCGCAGCGCATGCTGTCTCCCTTGTGGCTGGATGAGCATTCAAACGGGCCGACCATGTTGATCATTCCGTGACCCACTTCCGGGCCGCTGTTCAAGGTTGTGTCACCCGCGCAGACGATCTCCGCCTTTCCGTCGGCCAGGGCCAGTCCGTTGCCGTAATCGAGTTGGCATTCCGGATCAGGTTTGACTTTCCAGCTGTGCTTCCTGATGTCACAGCGAACCATCGTCTCATCGGCAATGCAGCCGATGTTTCCGTCCGGTGAGGTGAAGGTTTCGAGGTTGAGCGACACGCTCTCCTGCTTGTCAACCCCGCAACCGGCGAGCAGCAGCCCGGTCACGGCAAGCAATGTCAGGACGCTACGCCGAATCCTCTGTCGGTTCCTCATTCTCGGCCTTTTCGGCATCCGATCCGCGATTCCCTTCATCTTCCACCACTTCGGTCCCTTCGAGCGGTGCTTCGTCGACCGCTGATTCTTCCCCTTCGGTCCCGGTTGCCGCGGTCGTGTTTTGTTCGATCCTGGACTTCGCGGTTTGATCTTTCTTCTTGTTCTTCTTGCGGCGGCGCTTCTTGCTGCCCTTCGGGAAGTTCCTGAGCAGCTCGCGGGCGACCGCGGAAGGCTTTCGGGCCATCCTCATCCGGGCGCCACGCAGAACTTCTTCGCCCTCCGGGGTGTGAGCCACCGCGGCAGCAAGCAGTGAAACGCCGAGGCGGCGGTCCTGCTTGCGAGAAGCCTGGACCAGCTTGCGGGCATTCTTGCCGTGGGCCCGGCCGGCGGAGTTGACCAGCAGGCCGAGCAGACGTTTGGTTTCCGGCCAGCGCTGAACCGCATATTCCTCATGGAGGTCACGGGTATATGACGCGAGTCGCCAGACCCAGGCCTGGGCCTGGTCACGACGGCCGATCCTCTTGTCGACCAGGGCCTTCAGGAGGACCTTGGTGCCGGCCCGCTTGTCGTCACGACCCCAGGTCCCGACTATGTCGATCGCGTCGTCGAATGCCTCGGGATCCTTCAGGTTCGCTATCTCGCCCAGGGCCTTGATCCTGAGCTGCGCGTTGCGGTTGCGCTGGACGCAGGTGATCAGATAACGGCGCCGCAGCTCTTTGGTCTGGTCGTGCTGGAGCATGGCCTTCGCGCGGCGCCAGCCCTGGGTGGTGACTCGCGCTCCGGCCAGGGCAGCCCAGACATGCTGCTCGGCGTAGTCGAGGTTCTCGACCGCGATCCTCCAGATATCCCGTTCCAGTACCTCAATACGCCGCTGCGGATCATCCGAGACCGGAACGATGCGACGTTCAACCCGCACCTTGCGACCCCGGCCCCGCCGGACGGGGCCGACCACAATCGCACCGCCGCGGTACACGTCCCGGTCAAGCAGGCTGTGCAGGGTGACGATCGATTCGTCATGGGTGGTCGCCGGATGGACGAAATCAATGACCAGACCAGCTTCCTTGGAGGGAGAACGGCGGGTCACGCGGCCGACCCTCTGCTGATAGATCCGCTTTGAAGCGGTCGGTGCCAGGTGCATGCAGATGGTCGCCCGCGGTGAGTTCCATCCTTCAGCCAGCAGCTGGGCGTTGCAGAGCACGTCCACCTCACCCCGCTCGAAAGCAGCCAGGGTGTCGGAAAGTTCGCGTTTCGGAGTCTCACCCGAGACCGCCTTGGCGTTGATGCCGAACTCCTGGAAGGCGGCGGCGACGTTCTTCGCGTGTTGGACGCCGGCCGTGTAAAGGACGCCCGGAGCCTTGCGGAAGCGTGACTTGTAAAGATCGGCGATCGCCATGTTGAACGGTGCCTGGTCAAGCAGCTTGGCCAGTTCTTCCTGATCGAAATCCTGGTCCACTTCGCCCTTGCGGAGCGGCACCTTGGCGATCGTGCGGACACCCGGTCCGGGGGGGATTCGGAGGCACCGGAGCGGTGCGATCACGCCACGACGGGCCGCCTGGGCGAGGTCGAAGCGGGAAGTCTGGGTGGGGAAGAGATCGGCGACGTGACGGGCGATCAGGGCGCCGGTTGCGGTCATGCCGATGTAAACCGGTCCCGGCATCGAGCGTATGCAGGCGGAGG
>JAGQUU010000177.1 GCA_020438345.1 Solirubrobacterales bacterium
GCTGGGTACCACCGACCCCGAACTGATCCTGCAAATGGCCCGAACCGCGGAAGCGCATCCGAACCTGCGACTCGAAGCCATCTGGACTCATTTCGCCACCGCGGACGACAGCGACCGGACCTACCTCGAGCTCCAGCGCGACTGCTTGGCGAAGCTTGGCGAGCAGGCCCGCCGGGAGTTCCCTTCGGTGAAGCTTCACGCCGCAAACAGTGCCGCATTGATCGCTGACGAGGCCTGTCATTTCGACATGGTCCGGCCCGGGGTGGCGATATACGGCATGGATCCTTTCGGCCAGGATCCGGCCACTCACAACCTGAGACCGGTTTTGTCGCTGCATTCCTGGGTGGCTTCGGTCAAGGATTTCGAGGTCGGCGTCAGCGCCGGATACGGACGAACCTGGAAGGCACCGCGAGCGACGAAAGTGGTCGCGATACCGATCGGTTACGGCGACGGGGTCAGGCGTGGCCTCTCCAACCAGGGAGAGGTCCTGATCGGCGGTCGCCGTTTTCCGATCTCAGGCACAGTTTCGATGGACAACATCACCGTTGACGTCGGACCCGATTCCGGCGTGAGAGTAGGTGACGAAGTGACGCTGATCGGCCGCCAGGGTGATGAAGCAATACTGGCCGAGCAAGTGGCAGTCCCGCTCGACACGATCAACTACGAGGTGACCTGTGGCATCTCGCCGCGGGTCCCCCGCGTCAGCCGGGATACCTTCCGCCGGTGACCTTTCCTTCGTTGCCCGAGCTCGGCCCGCGCGCGATGGCCGCGGCGCGGGTGAGCGAGGTCCGTGATCTGCTCGCCGGAACGCCGGCCTGGCTGGTCGGAGGTGCGGTCCGTGATGTGGCGCTCGGCCGGGAAGTGAACGATCTTGACATCGCAGTGGCCGGAAACCCGGAAGGCCCGGCGCGAGGGATCGCCAAAGCGCTTGGCGGGGTGGCCTTTGAGCTTTCCGGTGAGTTCCCGGCCTGGCGTGCCAAGAGCCGCGACGATAGCTGGCAGATAGACATCGCCAGCCTCCGCGCAGCCAACCTGGAGAAGGACTTGCGGTTGCGGGATTTCACCGTCGGTGCGGTAGCCGTAGAGCTTGAAAGCGGTGAGGCAGCAGACCCGCTTGGGGGGCTCGGGGACCTGGCCGCAGGAGTGATCCGGGCATGTGGCCCGGCCTCATTCAGCGATGATCCGCTCCGGTTGATGAGGTCTGCCCGGCTGGTTGCCCAGTTCGGCTGGGAGATTGAACCGGACACCCTGGCCCTTGCCCGGGAGTCGGCGCCACAGGCCGGCGGTCCGGCCGGGGAAAGGACGCTCGCTGAGCTGCTGCTGCTGGTCGGGGCCAGGGATCCGATAGCCGGACTTCGGATGATGGACCGGATAGGGCTTTTCGAATCCGTCCTCCCCGAGATCGGACGCCTCCACGAGGTCGTTCAGGGGCCAAACCATCATCTCGACGTCTACGGGCACACCATGGAAGTGGTGGAGGGGATCCTCAGGATCGAGTCGGACCTCGAACGATTCACGGGTGACCGGGCGGCCGAAGTGTCCGAGTATCTGGCCATGCCCCTGGCTGAAGGAGCCACGCGGGGAACGGCACTGCGACTGGGGGCCCTTTTCCACGACTGCGCCAAACCCCAGACCCGCAGCGAGGCCGATGGTTTCATCTCCTTTCGCGGCCATGATCGCCTCGGTGCTGAGCAGATCGAGGAACGCTTCCGGGCCCTCCGGGCTTCCCGCAAACTGACCGGGTATCTCAGGGACCTTGCCCGGCATCACCTGATCCTCGGCTTCATGGTGACGCAAATGCCGCTTGACCGACGCCAGGTTTTCGCCTATCTGGACCGCACCGATCCGGTCTCGATCGATGTGACATTGCTCACGGTTGCCGATCGCATGGCCGCGCGTGGCACGGCCTCGATCGCCAGTCAGGAGATGGTCGCCGATCATCTCCACCTGGCCATGGAAATGACCGGATACGGGCTGGACTGGGTCCGGAATGGCCCTCCGGGCCAGTTTCTCGGGGGAAGCGAGCTGGCGGAAAGGCTCGGAATCGAACCCGGCCCGAAGCTAGGTGAAGTGATGGCGGAGCTAGCTGCGGCGCGGTTTGCGGGTGAGATAAGTGATGCAAACGAAGCTGTAGACCATGCCCGGCGCTTCCTCAATGCCGGGTGAGTAGTAGCCTCACCTCCGCATGGCTAAAGAAGAAAAGATCGAGATGGAGGGTGAAATCACCGAAGCCCTCCCGAATACGATGTTCCGGGTGATGCTGGACAACGACCACGAGGTGCTCGGGCATATCTCGGGGAAGATGCGGCGGCATTACATCCGCATCCTGCCCGGTGACCGGGTCAAGATCGAGCTTTCCCCCTACGATTTGACTCGCGGCCGGATCACCTACCGGTACAAGTAACTTTCGTCACGACCGGGGCCCGAAGGGGTCCCGGAGCGCAACATTGAGGCACCCCACCGTGTTCCAGTATTCGATGCTCCGCTCCCCCCTCACTTTCCGCGGCCACTACGCCGCCCGGATCGCCGTACTCGTGGCCTGCCTCGCTGGCCTGGCTTTCGCAACCCATGCCCCTTTGGCAGAGGGGAAGTTCGCCAAACGGGTCGAGTTGGGCGGAAAGAATCTTGAAGCCCTCAAACCGAACTGCGGGCGTGACTTCAGCCGCCAGTGTGTGGTCGAGGGCAAGATGACCGGTTTCCAGGCGCTTTCGACCAAATCACCCGGCCGGAACTTCGTCGTGCCCTACACCGGGAAGCTAGTCTCCTGGGCGATTTCACTGGCTGACGTTACCCGGCGGGATATCGAAGTGGACGGCGTGACTCAGCCCGCCCAGTTGCCGGCCTTTGGTCTCTTCTTCGGCACTACGACTTCCCAGGCCCGGATTTCGATTCTGCGCCAGGTCGAGGTCCGCAAGAAAGGGGCCC
>JAGQUU010000178.1 GCA_020438345.1 Solirubrobacterales bacterium
CGTTTTCTTTGCAGAAACCGACCTTTAAGCCAGGCCATCCATGCAATGAAAAGACCGGCCCCCTCAGGCCGGTCTTTTCGTCTGCACCTCTCTCCTCAAAAACTCCCTCGCCATATTGCTCTGGAGTCCCCTCCCCACTCGTGACAGAAGCAACGTCGTCTATGTGACGGTTATCACACTATAGATGATCGTCACGAATGGCGCATTCCCGTGAACAGAAGCTGGACGCGGGTCAGACGAAAGTCAATTCCTTGCTGACTGAACTCAGGTTCCGGCCGATCCCCTCCGGCCCGACCATAACCAGATCCTCGATCCTGAGACCAGTCAAGCCCGGGACATAGATGCCCGGCTCGACCGTTACGACCTCCCCGGCCATCAGCTTGTCATTGCTGCCCGGTCCGAGTCTCGGTGCTTCGTGAACCTCGATCCCGACTCCATGACCAAGACCATGCCCGAAGTTATCTCCGTAGCCTGCTTCGCGGATGACCTGTCTGGACGACTCGTCAACGTCGGATCCCTGCGCTCCTGGGCGAATCGCGCCGAGACCTGCCAGCTGCGCTCGCAAAGTCACCTCGTAAAGCTCACGGGCGAGCGATCCCAGATCTGACTCGGCGCCGATCGCGAAGGTCCGGGTGCAATCCGAGCAGTAGCCGTCCAGTTTCACACCCATGTCAACCGTCACCAGGTCACCACGGACAATCTCCCGGGGTCCGGGCTCGGCATGCGGCGAAGCCCCGTTCGGCCCGGAAGCGACGATTGGAGGAAACGAAGGCTCTGCTCCCTGCTTCCGCATCCAGCCGGTCAGCCAGGCATCCAGTTCAGCCTCTGTACGACCCAGGAAGCCGTATTCGATCAATCGGCCATAGAGCACGTCGGTCATCTCCGCAGCAGCGGAGATCCTCTTGATCTCACCGGCATCCTTTACCCGCCGCAGATCCTCGACCTGACCGCCAGCGGCGACAAGCTCGGCTCCTTTCGCCTTCTCTTCAAGCTGACGGGCGGTGCGGACTGTCACGTGATCGTCTTCGAATCCGACCCTGCCACCGAGTCTTCCAGCGAGGCCGTCCATCCACTGCCCTGAAATGACCTCGGCATCCCAGCCTTCGATTCCGGCGGCACGTTCCGCGTACCGGAAGTCGGTCAGGAAGATGTTGAACCCCGGACCCACCAGGCAGGCACCATTGGTGCCTGTGAATCCCGTCAGGTATTCGACATTGACGAGGTTGGTCACCATGTACGCGTCAAGCTCTGAACCTTCAGGACCCGCTGTCTCCAGCTTCTCGGCGAGCCGGGCGGCGCGACCCTCAAAGCAGGAACTTTGGCCGGCCGGGCTCATTCGGCCGCGTCGGCACCCACGCCAAGGAGCGTTGCGAGCCGCTTAAGCGCGTCCCTGTACCCATCGGGACCCTTGCCTGAGATCTTCGCCTCGACGAGACCCTCAAAGACGGAAACCCTGCGCCACTCTTCGCGGTTTTCCACATCGGAAAGGTGCACCTCAATGGCCGGCACCGGATCCACGGCCAACGCATCGCCGATAGCCCGGCTGTAGTGGGTCCACGCACCGGCGTTGATTATCGCTCCATCCGCGGTCTCACTCACGCGGTGCAGATAGCCACAGAACTCCGATTCCGAATTGGTCTGGAAGAAGATCGGATCAAGACCGAGATCGGCCGCCCAGCCACCGATTCGATACTCGAGCTCGGCGAGACTCAGGCCTCCGTAGAGACCGGGATCCCGCCTCTCGAGCACATCGAAGTTGACCCCATGCAGAACCGCAACACGATTGGTCGCCCGGCTCATTTGCCGACTCCGCCATCGGGAAGGAGTTCCTCGACCGAGGCAAGGATGGCTGCATCGTCAACCATGCGGTCGACAAGTGGCTGTCCTGGAACATTCAAGAGCACGAAACCGACCCCCCGCGTTGTCTTTTTCTTGTCGAACTGAACTGCCTCGACCACCGCCGCCGGATCGACTGTCGCATCGAGTTCCACCGGCAGGCCGTGTCTCAGGTTCCAGTCGCGAACCTGTTCACGAAGCAGTTCAGCTCCCGACAGTCGCAATGCGGCCAGAAGACCGAGAGCAATCGCTTCGCCGTGACGGTAACGCTCATACCCGGTCACCGATTCGATCGCGTGACCCACCGTGTGCCCGAGGTTCAGCTGGGCTCGGAGACCTGTATCCCGCTCGTCCGCAGCTACCACCTCGCATTTGTATCGGGCGCAGGCGAAGACCAGGTCAGCCCGGCTCAGGATCTCGCCAGGTTCCAGAGCCGACACTTCTTCCCACAGCGCGCCCCCGGCGAGCAGCGCGGTCTTGACCACCTCTGCCATCCCCGCGGTCAGCTCGGCTTCAGGCAGGGTGGAAAGCACGTCCACGTCACTGATCACTGCCGCAGGCAGGTGGAACGCCCCGACGTAGTTCTTGCCTTCCGGCAGGTCCACCCCGGTCTTGCCGCCGTAAGCTGAATCCACCTGGGCGACCAGCGTGGTCGGGACCTGCGTCACCGGTATTCCGCGCTGATAGCTATGGGCGACGAATCCGGCGAGATCTCCAACCACACCTCCACCCAAAGCGATCAGGTGATCGGAACGTGTGACGCCCATCCGGGCCATTTCACGAAGCGACTCGTCGAAGCGGGCGATCGTTTTCGCGGTTTCGCCTGGTGGCACCGTTACGGTCCCGGCCAGGTCTCCGAGGCGGTCGGCGTACATCGGCCCGACCGAGTCATCGGTGAAACAGAACGACCTGCCGGAGTCTGGCAAGGCAGGCGAACCTTCGCGAAACAGGGCTGATCCGAGAAGTTCCCGGCCGACGTAGACCGGGTACTCGCCGCCGGAACTTCGGGCCCAGAACATTCTGGTTCCCTCTGGCAAATCCTCAAGCGCAGCGACCGCTTCGAACGCCCTGTCCCAGACCCGGCGGGCAACGCCGGGGAGGATCGCATCGGAAACCGAGTTGTAAAGCATCTGGCGCTTCTCGAACAGAGCTCTGAATGCGGCTTCATCCCGGGCCAGCGGCCGGCTGGAGGATCTGACCCTCCGCCAGGCAGCGTCAACGCTGATGTCGAGCCAGACAACGGTGTGGCCGTCAACCATCAATGCTTCCCGGATTGCTTCACTTTCCACCGCGCCGCCACCAAGAGCAAGGGCGTCAATGGTCGGGTCTGACAAGGCTCCCAGCAAGACATCCCGCTCAAGTTCACGAAAGGCCTCTTCGCCGTCCCGCTCGAAAATCTCCGGGATAGTCTGGTTCGCCGAGGACTCGATCAGCGCGTCAGCATCAACCGCATGAAGCCCTTGCGAGGCGAGTTCGACCAGGGCCGTCGACTTTCCGGCGCCCATGAACCCGACCAGACAGATCATCGCCAGCCGATTCGCTCTTTGTAGGCGCCTATTGCGGCGAGCACGTCATCCATGTGGTCGCCCCCGAACTTTTCCCTGTAAGTCTTGACCATCGCGAGGCAGATCATCGCTTCGCCCACTACGGCTGCCGCCGGCACGACAGTCGAATCGGTCCGTTCCTTGTGAGCCTGGGCCGGCTCCCGGGTCGCTGTGTCAACCGAACGGAGAGGTTTGGTCATCGTCGAAATCGGCTTTATCGCGGCCCGGACCGAAAGCGGGTTGCCGTTGGTCATGCCGCCTTCAAGGCCACCGGCATGGTTGGTCTCGCGGTAGTAGCCGCGCTCCTCGGAGTAAAAGATCTCGTCGTGGGCATCGGAACCGGGCCGGCCCGCGACATCCCACGCCTGGCCGATCGAGACTCCTTTGACTGACTGGATCGAACAGATCGCCTGGGCGAGGCGGCCGTCAAGCCGGTCCTCCCACGAAATGTGACTTCCAAGCCCGGGAACCAGACCGAAAACGATCACCTCGAAGGTTCCACCGAGACTCTCGTTTTTCTTGCGGAGGACGTTGATCTCATCCACCATTGCGCCGGATGTATCCGAATCGAGGCAACGCACCGGGTCGTCGTCGATGCCTTCGAAATCCTCGATCGCGAGGTCATTTCGCTCCGGGGCGACGATAGACCCGATCTGTGTGACGTGACTGCGAACCGTCACTCCGACAGCGCTCAAAAAGGCCCGGGCGATCGCACCTGCGGCAACCCTGGCGGCCGTTTCGCGGGCACTGGCCCTTTCGAGGATCGGTCGCAGGTCCTGATGGTTGTACTTCCACATGCCAACCAGGTCCGCATGGCCGGGTCGCGGCATCGTGACCGGCGGGATCTCCCCCTCGATCGGCCAGGGGTTCATCCGCTCGTCCCAGTTCTTGTAATCCCTGTTGGCTACGAGCGCGGCGACCGGGCCTCCCATGGTGTATCCGTGCCGGACACCGGTTCGAATCTCAACCCGGTCGGTCTCGATCTTCATGCGGCCACCCCGGCCGTGCCCGAGCTGCCGACGGGCCATGTCCCGGTCGAGGGTTTCGCGGTCGAGTTCCAGCCCCGCGGGCAGCCCCTCGACAATGGTCACGAGACCCGGGCCATGCGACTCGCCTGCGGTTGTGAATCGAAAACTCATTGAGATGCCTAGGCTATTGACATATGGCTGCCCGACGCCTGCTGATCATCATGTTGATCCTGCTGGGGATTTCCTCGGTAATTGCGATTGCACTTCCGAAGCCGGATCGCGACGATCCCGGCTCCGGCAGCTCTGCGGTGACCGGGGCGACCGGTGATACAGGCTCCACCGGGCATGATGCGGCTAACCGGGATGATTCGGCGAACGGGGATGGGGCCGGCAACGGAAACGATTCGAATACCGGCGAGACCTCTGTGGTGGCCGGACAGGGCGAACGCGCGGAGCCGGCGAACGGGAACTCTGCCGAAGGCGAACCGGAGGGCGAGCGGACAGTCAGCCTGGATGCGAAAGATGAACCCGTGACGGTGAGGGCCACGCCGGGCAGTCGACTTGTCCTCACCGTGAGGTCGGAGACGGGATC
>JAGQUU010000016.1 GCA_020438345.1 Solirubrobacterales bacterium
CAGATGATGATGTCTCAAAGTCAATTCCCGCCTCGCGCAGATTCCCGAGTTCTTTCGGTTCACCAGAGTCAACCCCGAAAACGGCTTGTCCATTGGCCTTCAGGGCTTTCGCAGCGGCAACTCCGGAGCGCGCCAGCCCGACTACGAGAAAGGGCCCTTGAGGAAGCGGCGGCCGGGCCTTCGATGAGCGGACGTACTCCACTTCAAGGTTTTCCCTATGGGCCTTCAAATCCCTTCCGCGATGCGGAAACTGCCCCCACGTTCTCGGGCCGCAGCAGGATTCCGGCCACAGCCGGTGTTCGCAAGGTCAGCGGCCGATCGAATGCTGGTAGATCGCGAATCCGATCCCCGAGCAGACCCCGGCGATGATCCAGAAGCGGAGCATGATCTTGGTCTCGGACCAGGCCATCATCTCGAAGTGATGATGAAGCGGTGCCATCATCAGCACCCGTCGGCCGAACGTCTTGAAGGAAAAGACCTGGATCAGCACGGAAAGTGCCTCGATCACGAAGATTCCACCGATCACGATCAGCAGGACTTCGGTCTGGGTCATGACAGCCAATGCACCTATTGCACCACCCAGCCCGAGTGATCCCGTATCCCCCATGAAAATCGTCGCCGGGAAGGCATTGAACCAGAGAAAACCGATGCAGCCGCCGACAAGACAGACCGAAAAGAGAGCGAGGTCATGCTGCCCGACGGTGATGTAGGAGATCGCCGTATACGCGAGCAGCACGATCGCGCTGGATCCGGCCGCGAGACCGTCAAGACCATCGGTCAGATTGACTCCGTTGGTCGCTCCGGCGAGCACCAGGAAGACAAGAATGAAGTACGCAACCGGACCGATATCCCAGGTCAGGTCGGCGATCCGAAAGTGGATCACCGGCTCGAGTCCGACCTCATGCCTGGCCACCCACCAGAGGATCAGCGCGAGCACGACCTGGCCGAGCAGCTTGTAGCGGCCGGGCAGGCCGAGTGAGCGGCGTTTGATGATCTTGATGTAGTCATCGGCGAACCCGAGCGCGGCGCAACCGAGGGCAACGCCGAAGACGGTCATTGAAGCCGCATCACGTTCCGAAAGCACGAGAAACGGAACGATGATCGCCGTAAAGATGATCAGCCCGCCCATCGTCGGGGTGCCGGCCTTGGTCTGGTGACCGGCCGGGCCTTCCTCGCGAATGTGCTGACCGAATTCCCGACCACGCAGGAAATCGATGAAGCGTGGGGAGAGGAAAAGGCAGATGAGCATCGACGCCATCGCCCCGATCACGATTTCTCCCATCAGGCAGCGCTTCCTTCCGGGGCGGTGATCAGTTCCGCGACCCGTTCCAGCCCGGCCGCCCGGGAACCCTTGACCAGTACCGCCAGGTCGGGACCGAGCCGTTCAGAGACCAGCTTTGCCGCTGCTGCCGGATCCTCCGCATTGAGTTCCGGCCGGTAGGCCCTGGCGAGTTCTCCCACACCGATCATTTCGATCCCCAGCTCACGGGCCAGGTCGCCGATTTCTTCGTGGTAGCGGACCTCGTCGGGGCCGAGTTCAGCCATCTGTCCGAGTATCGCAAGCTTTTCAGGGCGCTCGACCCGGGCGAGGTATTCAAGCGCCGCGCGCATTGACACCGGATTTGCGTTGTAGCAGTCGTTGATGATCAGTCCCCGGTCCCCGAGGTCGATGTGTTCGTTGCGAAACCGGGAGAAGGCTATGCCCCCGGTTCGGGAAGCGAGTTCCGCCGGTGTGAATCCGGCCGCGACTCCGGCCGCGATGGCCGCCTGGGCATTGAGAAGGTTATGTGGCTCAGAAAAGGGGAACTCGAAGTCCTGTTCACCCTGGACAGTCTGGATCCGTGCCCGGGTCCCCCCCGGCACTTGTTCACTTTCCAGCAGTCGCACATCGCCACCCTCACCGAAGCGGATCAGGCCGGGGACCCCCACCAGATGCGGTTCGAGGAATCCTGCCTCGGTCGGCGCGACGAGGCCGCCGCCATCCTTCAGTCCGGCGATAAGTTCGGCTTTGGCCGCAGCGACCGCCTCGATTGAACCGAGCAATTCGACGTGAACCGGGCCGACGTTTGTGATCACACCGATATCCGGTTCGGCGATCCATGCCAGTTCGGCCACCTGTCCGGCGCCCCTCATCGCCATCTCCAGGACGAGAGTTTCGGTCTCCGGGCCGGCTTCAAGAATGGTCAGTGGCAGACCGATTTCGGTGTTGAAGTTTTCAGCCGATCCATGAACTCTGCCTGGCAGGATCGCCCGGGTGATGTCCTTGACGGATGTCTTACCGACCGAGCCGGTGATTCCGATCACGGTGGCTCCCAGTTCACGGCGCCACGCCAAAGCCAGCTTCTGGAGCGAAAGCAACGGATC
This sequence comes from Solirubrobacterales bacterium, assembly GCA_020438345.1. GTDB lineage: Bacteria > Actinomycetota > Thermoleophilia > Solirubrobacterales > 70-9 > 67-14. The sequence goes on from JAGQUU010000016.1 coordinate 2,365, forward strand.
AACAGTCGAAAAGACGAAGGCCCCGGAATCGGCGAGCCCGACTGCCCTTGCAGGTTCAACAACAACTCCCCAGGCCCCGGATCCGATCGCCCCGGCTGCGTGCTCACCCCCATCGCTCGCGCCGCCGGTCAACCCGAAGAAAAGCTCGCCTCCCTCGATCTTGCGTGAATCAATTTCGGCCCGCACGGGCACCCCGCCAGGACCGCGACCAGCGATTTCCGCACCCATCGCGGCAGCCATCTGTTCGGCATCGAGTTCGATCACGTTGCCTTCCCGGTCAGTTCGCGCAAATGCCGCCGGGCGACATCACGATCATCGAAGGGGATCTTTCGCCCGTTCTCGAACTCCTGGCCCTGCTCATGTCCCTTGCCGGCGATCACGACTGTGTCACCCGGCCCGGCCTCACGGATCGCTAGCCCGATCGCGGCGTCGCGATCCTGCTCGACCAACACCGATTCCCGGTTTTCGATCCC
>JAGQUU010000179.1 GCA_020438345.1 Solirubrobacterales bacterium
ACGAGCCGGTGCCAGAGCTGCTCCAGCTCGTGCCTCGTGGACTCGTACCAGTCTGTATCCAGCCTGAGAATCGCGATCTTCTCGGGTACCTGGCCGGGGATCGTGTCTTCGACTTTGCCCTTCACGTAAGTCACGCGATCCGCCGGGAAGCCGGTTGAAAGCATGTTCCTTTCGACTTCCTCAAAGGAACCATAGGCAAATACCTCGTCCTCTTTGCGGCCCTGATGCTGCTCCCAGACATCGGTCATGCGCCTTCCCTGCGGGTCGACGTCATGTTCGGTCGGCAGGCTCATGCCCTCAAAAGTGTCGTAAAGCCACATGCGCCGTGATTCGTCACCAGCGTCGGCCAGCAGATACCCGATCAGCATCGAGCTGCCACCCCGCCAGACACCACATTCAACGACATCGCCTTCGAGGTCCTGGTCAAGCACATGCCGCACCGTGGTCCACAGGGCGTAGCGCCGTTCCACGGTGGTCATGGTGAATGGTGCCACCTTCTCGCTGAGAGCAATGAATTCCGGCTCGAGATCCGAATATGAAGGGCCGGCTAGCCTCGACTTCGCGATTGATGCGCGCTGCCTCAGACGAGCGAGCACAGAAGGTTTGTCTACAGCAGATCCGGACATTGATTCTCCTTTCAGCCGGTGGTTACTTGCCGGAACGAGGGGGCGTTGAGGTCCCTCTCCGAGACGAGCGGATCGCTGATCGGCCAGTCGATCGCGACTTCCGGATCGGCCCAGTCGAATCCCGCTTCGGTCGAACCGTCGTAGTAGCTGGAAACCAGGTAGGTGACATCAGCCAGTTCCGAAATCACGCAGAAACCGTGACCGAAACCGATCGGTACCAGCAACTGGTGGTGCTTCACATCATCGAGACGGAAACCCTCCCACTGCCCGAAGGTCGGCGAACCCGGGCGCATGTCAACGATCACATCAAAGATTTCCCCACGGGCACAACGCACCAGTTTGGCTTGTCCGGGCGAAGTCTGAAAGTGCATTCCCCGCAGTATGCCTTTGCCTGAACGAGAGTGGTTGTGCTGGATGAATTCCTCGTCCACGCCAAGTTCCCGCCAGCCATCACGGCTGAAGGTCTCCAGAAAGAAGCCGCGGTCGTCACCAAAGACATCAGGTTCGATCAGCACCGGCCCGTCAAACCGGGTCTCGATCACACGGGCCATCAGGAACCCAGTCGGGTGCCGTACTGGCGCTCGTAGTACTCGCGATATTCACCCGCGCGCAGCGACTGCCACCAGTCCTCATTGTCGCGGTACCAGGCAACTGTCCGGCCGATGCCGTCTTCGAAGGAGACTTGCGCCCGCCAGCCAAGGCCTTCAGTGCGTTCCGAGCCAAGCGAATACCTGACGTCGTGACCGAGCCGGTCCCCGACGTGGGTGATCAGGGATTCATCAGCCCCTGCCAGCCTCAGGATGGTCATCACAACCTCGATATTCGGCAGTTCGTCCGGACCGCCGGCGTTGTAGACCTGGCCGGCCTCTCCCTTGTCGAAAACGGTGTCGATCGCGGTGCAGAAATCCTGGACGAACAACCAGTTTCGGACCTGCATTCCGTTCCCGTAAACCGGGATGGAATCGCCGTGCAAAGCGTTGAGGATAGTCAGCGGAATCAGCTTCTCCGGATGCTGGCGCGGACCGTAGTTATTCGAGGCCCGGATCACCAGGGCATCGGCGTCATAGGTATGGTTGAAGGCACGGACGATCAGATCGCCGCCAGCCTTTGACGCGGAGTATGGCGATGAAGGTTCAATTGGAGATTGTTCCGTGAAGGAGCCTTCGTCAATCGATCCGTAGACCTCATCGGTGGAGATCTGAAGGTGCCTGATCCCGAGATCCCTTGCAGCTTCAAGCAGGACGAAAGTGCCGAAAACATCGGTGGTAATGAACTCTCCGGGAGCTTCGATCGAACGGTCGACATGTGATTCGGCCGCGAAGTTGATCAGCGCGTCACAACCATCGAGTGCCGAATGGACGATGTCGCGGTCAGCGATGTCGCCTTCAACAAGACGAAAGCGGTCCTCAGGCAACCCTTCCAGGTTCTCCGGGCGGCCCGCATAGGTCATCTTGTCGAGGATCACGATCTCGTCATCAGGATGGGCGACCAGACGGTGATGAACGTAGTTTGACCCGATGAAACCGGCTCCACCAGTGACCAGTAACTTCACGAACCTGCCTCCTCGGCGCTTTTGCGCTGTTCCAGATATCCGTTCAGGCCGTCCTGCCAGACCGGCAGCTGAATCGCATTCTCGTTCTCGCTGACCATGACTGAATACGGGGGACGGGTCGCCTTGCGGGCCAGCATGTCAGTGGTAGCCGAGAGCGTCTTGACATCCATCCCTGACAGCTTGAATATCTCCACGGCGAAGTCGTACCAGGAGCATGTTCCGCCAGCCGCCATGTGGTGGATACCGAAGGCGTCGGTGTCGACAAGACGAACCAGACCGTGGGCCAGATGCCAGGTCCAGGTAGGGGAACCGATCTGGTCGCGCACCACCAGCACCTCACCGTGGTCAGCCCCGAGCCGGAGCATGGTGTCAACGAAGTTGCCACCGTTCAGACCGAACAGCCAGGAGGAACGGACAACCCAGGAACGCCGGTTGGCCAGCATCGTTGCCTGTTCCCCGGCCAGCTTGCTTGAGCCGTAGGAAGAGACCGGACCAACCGGGTCGCTCTCGACATATGGGCTTTTCTTGAGCCCGTCAAAGACATAGTCGCTGGACACGTAGAGAATTCGTGCCCCGGCTTCGGCTGCTGCAGTGGCCGCATATCCCGCGGCGGTACCGTTGACCAGAAGCGCACCATCGACATCGTCCTCGGCACCATCTACATCAGTCCAGGCTGCACAGTTGATGATCGCGTCGGGTTTGTCCCGCAGAAAACGGCGTCGCATCGCCTCGATGTCCGTGATATCCAGCTCTGCGTGGCCGTATCCCGTTACCTCGTGACCGAGCCCTTCGGCCGCGACCTTCACGTCACTGCCAAGCATGCCTCTTGCGCCCAACACCAGCAGGCGCATCAGACGATCTCGATTTCCGAACGGTCACCGACCAGAAGTTTGAGGGTCCGGGGCAGGCCTTCGGTGCGGGTAACCTTGACTCCGCGGCCGAGCAGGCTGGCTTCCATCCTGGTCCCGAGATCTTCAACCTTCGCCCCGGCCAGAATTATCGAATGTTCCACCTCGGAACGGCGGATCTCGACATCGGCTCCGACCGAGGTGTACGGGCCGAGGTAGGAATCCTCAATAACCGCTCCGCGACCGATCACCGCGGGTCCGCGCACAACCGAGCCTCGCAGGACGGCACCGGGTTCGACGATCACTCTGCCTTCAATCCGGGTGTCCTGGATGTCTCCCTCAACCGAACTACGGATCTCTTCCAGTACCAGCCGGTTGGCTTCAAGCATGTCAGCGAGCTGGCCGGTGTCCTTCCACCAGCCCTCGACAACTTCGGAGCGGACCTGAAGGCCCTGATCAATCAGATCCTGGATCGCCTCGGTGATCTCGAGTTCCCCGCGCCAGGAAGGCTCCAGACCCCTCGCAGCTTCGAGAATTGCCGGCGAAAAGAGATAAACACCCACGAGTGCCAGGTCGGACGGAGGATCTTTGGGTTTTTCGACCAGGCGGACCACTCGATCATCGTCGAGCTCGGCTACTCCGTATGAGCTTGGATCGTCAACCGGGGTGAGGAGAATCAGGGCGTCGGGTGATTCCCGCTTGAAGGTTTCAACCAGCCTGGAAAGGCCGTTCCTGAGGAGGTTGTCTCCCAGGTACATGGCGAATGGTGAACCGTCGAGAAACTCCTCGGCGGTGAGGACCGCATGGGCGAGGCCCTTCGGTTCGGCCTGCTCAATGAAGGTCACCTCTGCCCCGAACTGTGACCCGTCGCCCACTGCCTCACGGATTTCACCGCCAGTGACCGGAGCAATGATGATCCCGATCTCGGTCACACCGGCTTCGACAAGTGCCTCGATTCCGTAGAAAAGCACAGGCTTGTTCGCAACCGGTACCAATTGCTTTGCTGATGTGTGTGTGATGGGACGCAATCTCGTCCCTTCACCCCCGGACAAGATCAGGCCCTTGAGCCGTTCCATTCCACGCAGGGTATAGACATATGATCCGGCGGGATCTCGTCACCGGTCTTCAACATCTGACCGAGCCGCACCGGGATGCCGGATTTGATGATGCCGACCGCGTACATACCGACTCTCGACGGTGAAGACCGCCTTCGGGAAGTCCTGTCTGGCCTTCGCGGACAAACCACTCCCTGCCATGTAGTGGTGATCGACAACGGGGGCAAACCGGGTACTGAAAGCCTTCTGCGGAGCGAATTTCCGCAGTTCGAGTATTTCCGGCCGGACCACAACGAAGGCTTCGGTCTCGCGCTCAATCATGCGATTTCAATTCGCGGAGAAGGACCGGTGCTGCTACTGAACGATGACCTCAGACCGCAGCCGGAATTCGTGGCGAACATGATGGCGGTGTTTGAAAAAGGCGAACCGGTGGTTGCCGGCGTGCTGCTGCGTGACGATGGGACCAACACGATTGATTCGGCCGGAGTTGTCGCCGACCGCGAAACCCTGACGGCCTTTGATTACCTGGAAGGGCAGCCGCTCGCAGCAGTTGACGGGGCACCGCCGCCGCTCGGCCCAACCGGCGGCGCCGCCCTTTTCGACCGGGATGCCTTCGACCAAGTCGGCGGGTTCGATCAACGAATCTTCGCCTACTACGAGGATCTGGATCTCGCGCTGCGGCTCCGTGCGGCCGGTTACGGCTGCGCCATCGCCGCTGATGCCCTGGCGATCCATCGCCGATCATCAACCCTGGGGGTCCGCTCCGCCCGCAAGTACGGCATGACCGGCTGGAGCCGGGGGTATCTGATTCGCCGATACGGGGTTCTCGAATCATTACGTCCAGCGATCCGGACGGTCGCCTTCGAAGCTGTCGTGGTTGCCGGACAGCTCCTTCTCGATCACACCACGGCTGGCCTCAGGGGCAGGATCCGGGGTTGGCGGGAAGCCCGAGGATTGCCGAAACGTGCCCTCAGTAGCTCCGGCCTGGGGGACTACTCTCTGAGAGAGTCGATCAGGGCCCGGATCCGCCGCTTCTTCTAGGCAGTGGCCGCCACGGCCACTGCGGCCACCGGCTCGTCCTGCTGGCTCTCCCCGATCAACCGAATGGCTTCCGCGAGTGTGACCTCCCATGGGCTGTCTGCGCGACTCAGCTCTTCGTGGCGCTGGAGGGCCAGCCTTCCCTGCTCTTCCCGCCGAGCCGGATCGCTGGCAATTTCCAGCATCAGCGCCGCCAGGCGCTCGGTGTCAGATGGCTGAAAGTAAAGCCCTGCCTCTCCGGCTGTCTCCCTGTGCGGGGGTATGTCACTGGCGAGCGTAGGCAACCCGGCAGCGAGGCTCTCGGTGACCGTGAGTCCGTAACCCTCATATTCAGAAGGATTGATGCTGCCAGCCGCCTTTCGGTAAAGCGCCTTCAATTCTGTTTCTTCGACCCAGCCAAGCATTTCGAATCGATCACCGACCCCGGCCCGGTCGATATCCGACCTGATCTTGCCGGTGACTCCATCTTCCGATTCCGCAACCCCGACACAGGCGACCTTGACGTCCGGGCCGGCCTTTCCAAGCGCCTCGATCACGGTACCCGCCCCCTTGTAGCCGCGAAGGGCACCAACCATAAGGAAGAGTGGCTCGTTTTCCCGGAGTTCCGACGCTGAAACCGGTTCGATCCCTGCCGGCTGGCTTGAAGTGATCAGGACAGGGCATTGCGGACCGAGTCGGAGTTCTATCTCCTGGCGCGAGAACTCGGAAATCGTGATGATCGCCGCCGACCGTCGCGCACCGGCTTTCATAGTCGTCCTGTAGAACAGCCGCTCGAGTCCGGAGGCTGCGGTTTCCGGTGCAGCGAGGCGCCGGACATCGTGAATCACGAAAAGCAGCGGCGAACGTCCCCAGGCGGGGGCCTGATCACCAGGGGCGATGACCAGCGTCGCAGGACCTGTCAGCAGCGGTGCCACCAGTTGCTGGAACAGAATCCGTCGCCATCGTGGGCGACTTGAAGAAAGCGGTGTCCGGAACCGGGTGTCGGGCGGGAAATGCTCACGGAGTTCATCAGCCACATCCCGGGCGCAACGAACTTCGACCGGCAAGCCCGGATTGCTTCGCTTCAGACCTTCGCCGATCTCAACCATGCGCCGCCCGATACCGGAGTACCGGGGAGCGACCTGCAGGGCATCGATCACCGCCCTCTTCAGTGGAGGGTCCTTTCGCAGGCCGAGGGCCAGCGAGAAGATGATCAGCGGAATCAGCCAACCCGCACTGAAAGTGAGAGCGTTGGCAAGGTCACCGCGAACCAGCTCGAAACAGGTCCAGAAGATTGTCGCAACCACAATAGGTTCGACCAGGGGAGGTGCCCGCTGGGCTACCCGGCGGTCGAAGATAGCTGCGACAAGCCCGAGCAGGGCGAGTGCGATCACCGCTCCAACCGGACCGAAATTGTAGTCCGATTCCGCTACCAGAGGTGTGGCAAAGGAAACGTCCTGCTTGACCGCATCCGGGAAGACCAGCATCGTGAATTCGTTGCCGAAACCCTGGCTCTTGTCAGGATAGATCGACCTTGGGACCGGTTTGCCCAACGCTTCAATGAACGAATTGGGAATGTCGAGCATGTCCCGGTTCTGCTCGATCAGCATGGTCCATGAGAAGCTGGCTATCTGACTCGAGTAGAGGTCCTTCCACTGATCCGGCTTCATCCGGTCCAGGGATCCCTGGACTGTGATCTTCCCGGTTCCGCTGGCCTCGTTCCGTATTCCCTGAGTTAGTCCGATGGCAAACACTCCCGCCAGCACCAGGGCGACCACCCCTTTGACGCCGACCACCCGGTTGCCGACCAGGATGGCCAGGGCGATCAGCCCGAGTGCCACGGCAAATCCGCGCTGGCCGGTGGGGACCAGCAACACCAGA
>JAGQUU010000017.1 GCA_020438345.1 Solirubrobacterales bacterium
CCAGATGGCTTTCGGAAAGAAGAAAAAGCAGTCAGCAAGCGCCGAGATCGAAGCGGCCCGGGCCCGCAAGCAGGCCGAGCGGCCACGCAAGGGCGGCGCCCCGATCATCGAGATGCGAGATGTGAGCAAGGTCTACCCGGGCGGTCACCTGGCGGTGGATCGCGTTTCGCTTGCGATCAACCGTGGTGAATTCGTCTTCCTGGTCGGCCCGACCGGCTGTGGCAAGTCAACCCTGATCAAGATGCTGATTCGCGAACTCGAGCCGACCGATGGGTCAATTTCGATAGCTGGCCGTGACATCAACAATCTGTCCGAAAAGAAGATCCCGCAGCTGCGTCGGAACATCGGCACTGTCTTCCAGGATTTCAAACTGCTTCCGAGCCGCACCGTCTACGACAACGTCGCCTACGCGCTTCAAGTGATTGGAGCTTCACGGGCCGAGATCCGCCAGAAGGTTCCCGAGACCCTGCGTCTGGTCGGTCTCTCAACCAAGCTTCACAACTATCCGGACGAGCTTTCAGGCGGAGAGCAACAGCGCGTCTCTGTCGCCAGGGCGTTCGTAAACCATCCACCGCTCTTGCTGGCCGACGAGCCCAGCGGAAACCTCGATCCGGTCACCTCGGTCGGGATCATGCAGCTGCTCTACCGCATCAACAAGACCGGGACAACCGTGGTTGTGGTGACCCATGACCGTGAAATGGTGGATCGGATGCGTCGCCGGGTTGTCGAGCTCTACGAGGGCCGGGTAATCCGCGACGAAGTCGCCGGTGGCTACACCGAAGAATCCACAACCGAGTTCGGAGTTCGCATGCGGGCCGAAATGGGCGTCGGAGTTGAAGGTCAGACAAACGGCAATTCCGGCAAGGGAGTTCACTGATGGGCAAGATCTTCTTTTTCACTGGCGAGGCGCTCCGTGCGATCAAGCGAAACGTCGCTCCGACCACGGCTGCGGTTGTCACGACTGTGCTCACTGCGATCCTGCTCGGAGTGCTGATTCCGATCTTCCAGACTGCGCAGAGCAAGGGTGATGAGGTTCGGAGCCAGCTGGAGCTGCGGGCCTTCATCTACGACGATGCGACCAAGGCTGAAACCCAGGCCCTTCAGACGAAAATCGAAGGTCTGCCTCACGTCGCCTCGGTCACCTATCTGACCAAAGCTGATGCCCTGGCCGAGTTCAAACAGGAATTTGGCCAGGAGAACCGCGACGTCCTCAAGGAACTGAACGGGAATCCCCTGCCGGCAAACTTCATCATCAAACCCGATGATGCGGTTAACCTGAACGCGATTCGTTCTTCAATGCAGCCGGTCGGCAGTAACGGCAAGCCCCAATACATCTCCCCGATTATCGAAAAAGTGGATGACCGGCAGGAAACAGCCGACACGATCCAGGAAGTGACCGGTGCCCTGAAACTGGTCCTGACGGTGATCACGGTCCTCCTGATCGGAGCGTCGCTGCTATTGATCGGCAACACGATCCGGCTTTCGATCTACACCCGCAGGCGTGAAATCGAGGTCATGCGCCTGGTTGGAGCGACCCGCTGGTTCATTCGCTGGCCATTCATGATCGAAGGTGTCGTGGTCGGCGTACTTGGTGGCGCGATTGCGATACTGGTGTTGTGGATCGGCAAGGTCACAGTCGTGGACCCGCTCTCGGACAAGTTCGCACTGATGAACGCCCAGGACTCGATGTCCTTCGCGGTTCTCGTCGCCTGCCTGTTCATCGCGGCGATCCTGGTCTCGGCAATCGGCTCGGGACTGACCATGCGGCGCTTCCTCAAGATCTGAGCGGGCCCGGCCCGCTGGCAACGGCGGGTCGGCATACAAATTGAAGACTGCGACGATCGCGGTATGGGCAGTAATCGCCGGCATGCTGCTCGGCATGTGGGCTGGCGGACATCCCGACCGTTTGCCTGATTCCCTGCGCGAGATTTTCGTTGCCGGGGAAGTCACCAGTCCTTCAGTCTCCGATCAGGCTGCGGACCTGATTCGCGACCGCTACTTCCGGGTGACAGACCCGGAGCAGGTCCAGGATGCCTCGGTCGCCGGGATGGTCCGTCGGCTGCGCCGTGAATACAACGACCGCTTCTCCCACTACTTCACCCCCGAGCAGAATCAGCAACTGAGCGAATCGCTTGAGGGCAGCTTCAGCGGAGTCGGGATGACGGTCGGCCGCAACGATTCGGACGGACTCGAAGTGGGCTATGTGTTCCGTCGTTCTCCTGCCGCCCAGGCCGGAATCAAGGCGGGCGACGTGATCGTCTCCGTCGACGGGGAATCGATTCGTGGCGAGGAGGTCGATTTGATCGTCGCGAAGATCAAGGGGCCCGAAGGCACCGATGTCACGCTCGGTATTCGCAAGGATGGCAAGGGCAAGGCCCGGGAAGTGAAGCTGACCCGGGAAGAGATCAGGGTGCCGATTACCGCGAACCGGGTTCGTGAAGTCAACGGCCGGAAGCTCGGGTACGTGCAGCTCACCACTTTCAGCGAAGGAGCCGGAAGCGCCCTCAAACGTGCCGTTGAGAGGGTGATCGACAAGGGGGCCGAAGGAGTGGTGCTCGATTTGCGTGAGAACGGAGGCGGCCTGCTCCCGGAAGCGATCTTCACCTCCAGCATTTTCATCGACAAGGGAAATGTGATTGTTGAAACCCGGTCGCGAACAGAGGGGAATGCCACCTATCGCGCGATCGGCGGCAACATCGAAACTCCGCCGATCGTGGTGCTCGTAAACAACAACACCGCTTCGGCGGCAGAGATTCTCGCGGCAGCACTCCAGGAGGATCTCGGGGCGCCCGTGGTCGGCACGAGAACCTTCGGCAAGGGTGTCTTCCAGCAGGTGCTTGAGCTTGGAAACGGGGGTTCACTTGATCTCACAGTCGGGGAATTCCTCACCGCGAGCGGAGTTTCACTTGCCGGGAAGGGCTTGAAACCGGATGTCTACGCACCGTTGCCCGACAAGGCAACCAGGGACGTCCAGCTGAACCGTGCTTTCGATGTGCTCTCCGGAGAAGTCGCTGCCGAAAGCCGGACAGAACCGCCCGAGTCATCCGGCTCGGCGGGCTGATGTCGGGACGGCGTTCGCAGCAGGTCAGGGGAGTTCGCAAAGTCGCGTTGCTGGAACGCAAGGGCCGTTTCACTTCGGCCCGCCCGCTTTTCGATCGGGGCGAGGCGACAGCACTTGAACGAAAGGTCCGAACCCGGGAGGGTCAGATCGCCTGGGTTGAATTCGGCCCGGGCCGGTCCCGGTTGATACGCGACCTCGGCCGGATCGACAACGCCCGCGACGTCAGTGAAGCTCTGACTCTGGAAAGGCTTGGTCACCGCGGTTTCTCCCGGGCTATTGAGGAGACAGCCGAGTCTGTGGCCCGCTCGCCGGTGGATCTTCCCCGGCAGGATCTGACCGGTCTGCCGACCTTCACGGTGGACCCGGCAACAGCACGCGATTTCGACGATGCGGTTTCTGCCAGGCGCGAAGGTGATGAGGTCCGCCTCTGGATCCACATCGCCGATGTTTCGGCATTTGTGAGGCCCGGCAGCCCCCTGGAGGAGGAGGCATTCCTGCGGGCGAACAGCACCTATGTGCCGACCTCGGTCGAGCCGATGCTGCCGCATGAGCTCAGCTCCGGCGTCTGCTCGCTTGCTCCGGGGGAAGAACGGCTGGCAGTGACCACCGAAATGGTCCTTTCAGCCAGCGGTGACGTGACGTCGACCGCTTTCTACCGCAGCCGGATCTGTTCCGATCACCGACTGGACTATGACCAGCTGGACCGCATCTTCACTGGACGTGAAGCCCCTCCGGAAGCTGTTGCTGAAGAGATTTCCCTGAGCCGGCAAGTCGCGGCGGTCCTGGCCGACCGGAGGGCAGGTTCGGTCCTCGAGGTCAGCTCGAAGGAACCATCGTTCGTCTTCGACGATGAAGGAAACGTCACCGCCGCTGTCGCGGAGCGGCAGACCGAAGCCCACCGGCTGATCGAGCAGTTGATGGTGCTGACCAACGAGCAGGTCGCGGAGTTGACGGTAGCTCGCGGCATACCCTCGGTGTACCGGGTCCATGAGATGCCGGACCCGGAACGGGTGGAGCGAATGCTCGCGCAGATGGCTTCGCTGGGTCTGCCTGCGCCACCGATGCCGGACGGGACGGGACCCACCACTGCGGGTCTGATCGCTGTTGAGACGTCCCGGACGGTGGCGAAAGAAGCCCGGCGAAGAGGCCATGGTGCCGACGCCTGGGCCCGACTCGTTCTCAGGTCATTGAAGCCAGCGCGATATGCGGAGAAGAACCTTGGACACGCCGGGCTGGGGAGTGAGGCCTACTGTCACTTCACCTCGCCGATACGACGCTTCCCCGACCTGCTTGCCCATCGGGCGCTGCTTTCGGCGGTCGGCGGCGGCGAGGAGGCGCCTTCGACCGCAGAGGCCGCAGAAGCTGCGGACCATGCTTCTGTCCGGGAGCGGGAAGCAATGATCCTCGAAAGGGACTGCGATGACATCTGCGCCGCATTCCTGCTCGAACGGGAACTGTTCGAGGAGGGGTATACAAAGCGATTCGAAGGAGAGGTTTCCGGGCTGATCCGGGCCGGGGCATTCGTGCGCTTCGGTGGCAGGCTGGGCGACGTCTACGAAGGCTTTGTGCCGGCCAGGCGGATACGCGGTGAGAGATTCGAACTGAACGAGGAAGAGACCTCACTGGTCGGAAGCAAAACGGGTCGAAAAGTGAGTCTGGGCGATGCTCTGGATGTCCTGGTTGAAAAGGTCGAGGCTGCAAGAGGTCGCGTGGACCTCGACCCGGCCGATTGAGCCGAAGGGACGCTGCCGGCGTTCCGCGGGGGCAGAGCCGGGGGCAGGAGCGACCCGGCTATCACCAGAAAATATGATTGCCAGGATGGCCTCCGGCAAAGGAAAGAAGAAGCGGGCACCGGCGTCGGGAGACGTATCGACCAATCGCCGTGCAAGGCAGAAATTCGAAGTCGTCGAAAAATTCGAAGCCGGCATCGTCCTGCTCGGGACCGAGGTAAAAGCTCTCCGTGAGGGAAACGCCCAGATGGGGGATGCGTATGCGGTTGTCGATGACGGGGAAGTCTGGTTGCGAAACCTGCATATTCCTCACTACGCCCCGGCCACGATCAACAACCACGATCCGGAGCGTCCGCGGAAACTTCTGTTGCATCGGGCCGAGATAGAAAGGCTGATCGGAACGACCCAGCAGAAGGGTTTGACCCTGGTGCCCACCCGCATCTATTTCAAGGGTTCAAAGGCAAAAGTCGAGGTTGGGCTGGCCCGGAACAAGGAAGGAAAGGACCGTCGGCGTGAGATTGCCGATCGCGACGTGCGGCGGGATATCGAAAGGGAATTCAAAGGGCGGTATCGTTCCTGACCTGATGAAGAAGACAAGGAACCTTCTCTGCCTGCTGGCTCTTGCGGCCTTTACCGTCGGCCCCGCATATGCGGTGGCCGCAGACGATCCCACATCAGCAGACACGGTTCCGATCGTCACTGACACGAGCAGCGACACTTCAACCGACACCGCTCCTCTGACCCTGGACCAGGATCAGATCGAGGCGCTTCAGGAAGCAGCGGGGGGTGCGGACGAAGAGAAGAGCACCTTCGAGAAGGCTTCCGATTTCGTCACTGACAACGCGCCGTGGTTCATCATCGGCATCATCGTCCTGGCAGCGATCATTGCCGGGATTCTGATCATGAGGGGTCGGCCACGCCGGGCGAAGGTCCCGAAGGCTTCCAAGTCCGACAAATCGATGAGGCAGGCCGGCGGCCTCGGCGCCTCCGGTGAACCCGCCCAGGTCCCCAGCGCTTCCGAGCTCCGTCGGCGCAAGCGGGCGGCTATCCAGCGCTCGCGTGAGGAAGAACGCATGCGGCGCAAAGCAGGAATTGACAACCGCAAAGCGGCCCGTCAGGGTGCTGCCGGTGGGCCGGTGGCTGCCCCGGCCCCTGGGCCGACCGTGCCTCCGGTAGCGGCACCGGTTGCCGCGGGAGCCGGTGTGGCAGCCGGGACGCTGGATCCAGTCGAAGCTGAGAAACAGGGTGCCCGGGACCAGCAGACGGCGGCCGCCGCGGTTGCCCGTTTGGGTGGGGGAGCAGTGCCCGCGCCCGTGTCACCCAGCCAGACTGCTCCGGCTGCCGGTGTGGTGACGGCTGCGGGTGCAGGCGTTTCGGCTGTTCAGCCCGTCACCGGGGGAGTTCCGCTCACTCAGAAGGCTCCGCCAACTCAGGAGGTCCCACTGGTTCAGGGGGCTCCGCCGGCGACGGGCCCGGCGACGGAAGCATCGCCTGGACCCGACACAGCCTTTGAACCAGCCCCTGCTTCGACCTATGGTGCCCCGGTGTTCACCGAAACGGCCCCGCCCACAACGGAGTTTTCTGCCCCGCAGGAGCCTGAGACCAGTGTCCTTCACGAGCCATCGCTCGAAGCACCGGGGCCTGACGCCGCCGTCGGTAACGCGGCTGGTGCTTTCCTCGCGGCCGGCGCGGCCGGCGCGGCGGGCGGCCTCGTGGGCGCCCATACGGCCAGCTCGTCCCCAGGTGATGCCGCGCAGGAGGACCTGCCGGAACCGATGATCGCCCCCGAGCCCGGAATGTCAGCTGAATCAGCCCTTGGCACCGACCCGGATGAGGTCGCCCGGCCCGGCACCGGCGCCCCGGCGGGGGCCGGGGAACCCGCGCCAACCTCGTTTGACGACGAACGGCTGCGGGCCAAGGTCGCCGAGATCAAGGCTACCCAGGAGTCCCCTTCGTCAACCGGTGAGCCGGCTCCGCTTGGCCCGGATGCCGAGCTTTCTCCCGGACTAGCTGCGGTTGAGCGCAAGCTGGCCAGGAATTCCGAGGAGCGTGACCGGGCATTGAGGGACGCCGAGCAGCGTCTCCGGATGGTTGAGCAGCGGGCCGAAGACGCAGAGCGGCGGGCTGCCTTCGCTGAGCGCCTCGCCCAGCTGAAGATCGAGGAGTCAGATCGCGAGAAGCGACTCAACGATGTGGTCAGCGGTATTGACCGGGCAGAACAGCGTGCCCGCGAGGCAGAAGCCAGGGCTGAATCGGCCGAGAAGGCTGCGGCCGAGGCGCTGGGCAGGACTGAACTCAACGTGACTCCGCTGGTACCAAAGCCTTACGCGCAGGAAGCCCCGCCGGAAGTACTGCCGACCGGTGCCCCAACACCGTCGGCGACCCCGGCTGAGGAAGCCCAGCCTGCCGATGTTGTCGAATCGACCGAGCCCGTGGCGCCCGAACGAAAGGGTCTTTTCGGGGGGACACCGGCAGGAACCACACCGGCGGGCTCTGCCGATTCCGACGCCCTGAATTTGAACAGCGCCACCTTCGAGGAGCTTCGTGAAGCCGGAATGTCAGTAACCCAGGCGACGCGGATCCTTGCGTATCGCGAACGCTTCGGCGGCTATGGCTCGGTGGATGACCTGGAGAAGGTCCCCGGGTTTCCGGCTGACCTGATCGAGAGCCTCAGGGGCAGGCTCTCGACATAGAGCGTCGGGCGGGACCCAACCGATTCCGCCCGGCCCCGGATGAAGTTTGCCCTCCGGTCGAAGCAACCTGTGGCCTGGACGGATTCAGTTCCTGTGGCCTGGACGGACTCAGGGCGAGCTAGTCCAGTTCGAAGTAGGTTCCGGTCGGTCCGAGGTTGACGATTTCGGTTTCCCCGACGCGGGAAGTCCTGCCCCATGATTCGTGGATGTGACCGCAGACGGCCAGGACCGGCTGCTTCTCCTCGATAGCGGCAAGAATCGCGCGGCTACCCAGGCTCATTCCGTCCCCGGCTTCGTCGCAGTGACCCTTGGGAGGGGAATGGACCACCAGCACTGCCTGTTGCGGGAGTCCGGCCAGCATTGCTTCTGCTTCGGCCTCTTCGACGTCAAAGCTCCAACCCCAGGGGGTTACTGGTATGCCCCCGCCGAGACCAAAAAAGGTCTTCCCGTCGATCTCCGTTGATTCACCATGAAGGACCATGGCGGAATCCCACCCGGATGCTGCTTCTCTGAGCGCATCAAGCGTTTCGTTGTTGCCCGGGACAAGCAAAGCCGGTGTTTCGATGCCGCTCAGAACGTTGATCGTTTCCGAAAGTCCTTCGTGGATTGAAGCGAAGTCACCCGCCCCAATCACCAGATCTGCCTGCTTCGACATCTCAACCAGTGCCTCGGCCCGGTCCAGGTCACAATGCAGGTCGCTGAAAGCAAGTATTCGCATGGATGCCACTCTACTCCCGAGCTTCCCACCTCTCCGACAGCCGCAGCCATATTTCGCTTCGCGTGGGGAACGGCGCGACCGCGTGCCTGAGCTCATCCATCGGAACCTTGCCGACAATCGCGATCGTCGCGGCATGGATCCACTCGGCCACTTCAAATCCGGTGAAGGTCGCCCCGACGATAAGTCCACTCAAACGGTCCACCACCAGCCGGCAGGTTCCTTCAACTCCCTTGCCGGTGAAGGAGGCGCCTGGCGTGGAGTCGGAACTCACATCGACCGCCACAGCATCAAGACCCGCTGCTTTGGCCGTGGCCAACGTCTTGCCAACGGCCGCGACCTGTGGATTGGTGAAAGTCACCCTGGCTGAGCCGATTTGTTCGGCCCGGTTTGTGGGCTCGTGACCGAGGAGGGCCTGAACGGCGATCCATGCCTGGTACTTGCCCAAGTGGGTCAGCAGGGCCCTGCCGTTGACATCGCCCACGGCAAACAGCCAGTCGTGACCCCTGACCCGGTAGTCATCGTCCGTTTCAAGGGGAGCGCTACCGTCGACTTCGATCGACTCCAGCCCGATTCCATCCGTGCGGGGTCGGCGGCCGGTGGCCACCATCAGTTCGGCCGCTTCGTATTCATCGCCTCCGGCGGTAGCGATGATGCCTGTCGCGGTTGTCCCGACTGACTCGACACTCCTGCCGGTGATCAGGTTCACGCCGTGCTTCTCCCGCAGCGCGACGTCGACCTGTTCTCCGGCAAAAGGCTCTTCGTGCATCAGCACCCGATCCTCAGGTTCAAACAGCGTTACCTCGGACCCGAGGCTCGACCAGGCCTGTGCCAGTTCACAGCCGACCGGACCCCCGCCCAGGATGATCAGAGATTCAGGTACTTCCCCGGCGGTCGTTCCCTGGCGGTTGTTCCAGATCGGAGCCTCGGCCAGCCCCGGAACAGGAGGTATCGCAGCTGAAGAACCGCTTGCTATCGCGACTGCCCGAACGGCGACCAGCACTTCGCTCTCGACCCTTACTTCGCGTTCACCGCAGATCACGCCGGTGCCGCGGAAAAGCTCGATCCCCCGTTCCTTCAGCCAGTCGAGCTGGGAGGAATCATCAAGGTTGTGGATGACCTCATCCCGGCGGGCAAGAACCGCCCTGGGGTCCAGTCCTCCCTGAATGGCCTGTTTCACACCCTGCATCCGACTAGCCTCATCAAGCACCTCGGCAGGCCGCAGCAATGCCTTGGAAGGCATGCAGGCGTAGTAGGAACATTCACCGGCGACCAGGTGTTGTTCAACCAGCGCGACCCTGAGCCCCGCTTCGGCCGCATAGCCGGCAAATGCTTCACCGGCCGGCCCGGCGCCGACCACGACCACATCAAATTCATGAATGCTCAAGGTGCCTCCTCCTCGGTTTGCCCGGGGTGTCTCTGGCTCTCGCGATGCCACGGGCCTTCAACTCGCGAGGTGCCTTCAACTGGTTTCGGAGTTTGTACCCGTTTTCCGCGCCTTTGACCGGGACTCGCCGGAACCGTACAATGGTGGGGCACCATTCGTGGGGACGACAGGCTTCGACGTGGTCGGACCGTGCGGAGGGTTGCAGGTCGAGGATGTCGATGGCCTCGTAAAAAATCGGCAAAAAACCATATACGGCGACGAACACTCGTACGCCCTCGCCGCCTAGCTGATACCTAGGTAAC
>JAGQUU010000180.1 GCA_020438345.1 Solirubrobacterales bacterium
AAATTTGTGGTGCCGTTCCGATGGCAGGCCTGATCGATGTGGCTTCGGCACCGCCCTCGAATGATGCGATACGGCTCCGGGCCGGGAGAGTCGAGCGGATCCTCGGGCTTGCCATTGATGTGGAAGACCAGGCTGCGGCCCTTGAAAGGCTCGGATTCGGAGTGTCAGAGGACGGAGAAGATCTGCTGGCAACCGTTCCTCCGGACCGTCATTTCGACGTGACCCGGGAGATCGATCTGGTCGAGGAAGTCGGCCGGATCAGCGATCTCGACAGGAACCTGCCCGCGACCCTGCCGTCCGGTCAGGGCCGGCCTGGGCGCCTCAGCCGCCAGCAATTCCTTCAGCGCCGGGCTGAAGATTCGCTGAGGGAGTCGGGTTTCGACGAGATGGTCGGATGGAGCTTCACCGATCCCGGGGAACCCGAAAGGCTGCGGCTCTCCGACGACGACTCAAGAGCGAATGGCGTCAGGCTTGCCAATCCGCTTTCCGAAGACCAGTCGGTGATGCGGACAACCCTGCTCGGTTCGGTGCTGGGAGCCGCACAACGCAACCTTTCCCGCGGCAACGACCGGGTCGCGCTCTTTGAATCCGGACGTATCTACCTGCCTGCCGGGGAATTCGGACCCGGCCCGCTCGGCGGTGACTTTCCGGGCAACACCCGGCCTCCGTCCAACGAGCCGCAGCTGATTTGCGCTGTCACAGTCGGCCCGATTGATCCCCCAGCCTGGCGTAGCGCAAGCGAGGCATCGGACTTTTTCGCCTTGAAGGGAGTGCTGGAACACCTCGCCGGAGGTTTGGGGACCAGGGTCACCGTGGAGCGGCTTCTGGGCGCGCCTTCGCAGCCATTCCTCCACCCGGGCAGATCCGGTGTGGTCATCGTCGCCGACCAGCCGATCGGCTGGATTGGCGAGGTCCATCCACTGGTTGCTGCCGAATACGGGCTCGACCATGCTGTCGCCTTCGAGATCGCCCTGGCGGATCTGCTCGAAGCCTCGACCGTAGGGGAAGAAAGCTACGCGGACTTCACCCCGTTCCCTCCGGTCGACCGGGATCTGGCGGTGCTGGTCGCTGATGAAGTGCCGTCGGCCGATCTGATCTCGGCCGTGGAAGCGGCCGGGGGCGAACTCCTGACCGGGGTCAGCGTCTTCGATGTCTACGTTGGTGAAGGTGTCAGCGAAGGAGAAAAGAGCCTGGCTCTGCGCCTGCGCTTTCGGGCGCCCGACCGGACTCTCGGCGAAGAAGAGATCGAACCGGTGTGGGCGAGTGTCATCCAGGCTCTGGAAGAGGCCGGAGGAAAGCTTCGTGGCTGATCCCGAGCAGCCAATCTCGCCCGAAGGCACCAGGGCCCGGGTGCTGGTTGCCGGTGCGACCGGATATGCCGGCGCGTTGGCGGCGGAGCTTGTCTGGCGGCATCCGCGACTGGAGCTGGTGGCCGTGACCGGTCGCTCCGAGACAGGTCGCAAGCTACGGGATCTCTACCCCCGGTACTCGGTCCCGCTCGAGCTCAAAGAGCTTGAAGAAAGCGACTTCGATGAGGTCGAAGCAGCGATCGTCGCCTACCCGCATGGCGCAGCAGCACCGGTTGTCGCCCAGATGCGGGGCAGGGGCCTGATCGTCGTTGATCTCTCCGCTGACTTCCGCTTCGACAACCTGCCCGAATACGAAAAGGCCTACGGGATCCATTCCGAGCCGGAACTGTTGGACGGGGCTGTCTACGGACTGCCGGAACTTAATCGGAAGCGGATCGCCCAGGCAGAACTTGTCGCCAACCCGGGCTGCTATCCCACCGCTTCGATACTTGCCTTGGCACCGCTGGCCGAGGCCGGGCTGATCGAGGATGTTGTGATCGATGCCAAGTCAGGGGTTTCGGGGGCCGGCCGGGGCGGGGGAGAGAGCACAGGCTTTGTCGCTAACACAGAGAATGTCGCCGCTTATAAACCATCAGGTCATCGGCACCGGCCCGAAATCGGAGAGAAATTGTCCCGGGTTTCCCCCGACGGGACAGCGCCGGAACGGCTCACCTTCGTTCCCCACCTTGTTCCGGTCGACCAGGGGGAACTGGTCAGTTGTTACGTCATTCCGCGCCGTGTGGTCACGCAGGAAGAGCTTGACGGGCTTTTCAGGGGCGCCTATGAGGACGAGCCGTTCATTCGCCTGAGGGATGTGCCGCCGGGCATGAGGGATATGCGGGAGACCAACCAGTGCCACATCTTCGCCCTGGTTGCCGATGACCGGATCCTTGTTGAGGCGGCGATCGACAATCTCTGGAAAGGCGCCTCGTCGCAGGCGATCCAGAATCTCAACCTCATGCTTGACCTGGATGAAACCGAGGGCCTCAGATGAGCGGCTATCCGAGTCTGAGTGTTCCGCCGGAGAGCGGGTTTTTCCGCTCGAGGTGGGTTGATCCACCGTCCGGGATCGAGTTTCATGATCCATCGTCTCTGGCCGTCGGGTTCAGGGCCGCCGGTGTTTCCTGCGGAATCCAGGGAAGCGGAGCAACCGATCTTGGTGCGGTGATCTGTGATGCCGACGAGGTCAGTTCATCGATTCTGCTGACCGCCAACGCCGCCGCTGCTGCCCCGGTGCGGGTTTGTCGGGAGAATCTCGACCAGTCGGGGATCCGGGCTGTGATTGTGAACTCAGGCAACGCGAATGCATCAACCGGTGACCAGGGAATACTCGACGCACTTGCGATGAGGGACGAACTGGCTTCCGGACTTGGCCTCGCTGCTGATTCGGTGGCTGTGGCGGAAACCGGAGTGATCGGTGTGCCGCTTCAAATGGAAACGGTGCTTGGCGGGATTCCGGACCTTGTTTCGGCTCTGGCCGGGCACACGGCCAGCCAGGGCGCTGCCCGTTTTTCGGAGGCGATCATGACTACTGACAAGTGGCCCAAGCGGGTATCGCTGAGCGTTGACGGAATCACTCTCTCGGCCCAGGCGAAAGGTGCCGGGATGATCGAACCCGGTTTCGCGACGATGCTCTGCTTCATCCAGACCGATGCTCTGGTGCCGGAGCCCGTCCCGGTACTCCGGCAGGCGGTTGACAGTTCATTCGAGCGAATTACGGTTGACGGCCAGATGAGCACCAATGACACCGTCCTGCTCCAGGCCACTGGAACTTCCGGAAGGGAGCTGCCGCCAGGACTGCTTGACGCGGTGCTGCTGCAGCTCGCGCTGGAAATTGTTTCCGACGGCGAAGGTGCCAGCCGGGTCGGAAGGGCCCGGGTGACCGGAGCCGCCGATCCGGAGGAGGCCGAAATGGTCGCCCGCAAGATCGCGAATTCGCCGCTGGTCAAGACTGCCCTGCTCGGACGTGACCCGAACTGGGGCCGGATCGCGCAGGCAGCCGGTCATGCCCTTGCCGGTCAGGACATCGGGGAGCTCGGACCCGATGTGATCGAAGCGGAAGACATTGCGGGCGATGGGAGAGAGGCCGACCTGACACTTCGGCTGGACCAGGGTGACGCGGAAGCGCATGTCTATTTCAGTGACTTGACTCACGAGTACATCGTGATCAATGCCGAGTACACCACGTAGCACAGGCAATCAAGGAAAGAAAAGTGGATTCCAAGGACAAATCGTCAGACATTTCCGGGTTGCCGGCTGGCAGGGGCATGCTCGATGACAACAACGTCAATGTGCTGCTGGAGGCCCTGCCTTACATCCGGGAATTCCACGGCAAGACAGTGGTCATCAAGTACGGCGGGGCGGCGATGCGTGATGAATCGTTGCGGCAGGCATTCGCGGATGATGTCGTACTGCTCAAGTACGTCGGCCTGAACCCGGTCGTTATCCACGGGGGTGGCCCCGAGATTACGAAATACATGAACCGGATGGGGATCGAAGTCCGCTTCCAGCACGGCCTGCGTGTATCTGATGCGGAGACCGTCGAGGTCGCGAAGATGGTCCTGCTCGGCAAGCTGAACGCAGATCTGGTCGGCAGGCTCGGACGGGCCGGTTCGCCGGCGGTCGGGCTGTCTGGTGAGGACGGCGGGCTGTTTGAAGTTGCCCCGGTCACGAACGCCGAGGAAGTCGGATTCGTGGGCAACATCGAAAGGGTTGACATTGATGTCCTCAACCACATCAGCGAGGACTACATCCCGGTTATTGCTTCAGTTGGCTCCGACCGTGACGGTAACTCGTACAACATCAATGCCGACGAGGCAGCGGGGAAAGTTGCGGCGGCACTTGGTGCCTTCAAGATCGTGTTTCTCACCGACATCGTCGGTTGGCTGGAAGATCCCGAAGATGAGACTTCGCGCATCTCGGTAACCGACGTATCGGCCGTCGAGGAAGCGCTCGACTCCATTTCCGGGGGCATGCGGCCGAAACTGGCCGCATGTGTGAACGCGATCCGGGGCGGTACCCAGAATGCCTACATCATTGACGGCCGCCGTCCCCATTCTCTGCTGCTCGAACTGTTCACCGATGCCGGAATCGGCACCATGGTGACCCCATGAACCCGGAGGTAAAGGCTGACGAGGCGGCATTTCTGATGCAGACCTACAAACGGGCCGATGTCGAGTTCGTTCGCGGGGAAGGAGCCCTCCTCTTTGACGACGAAGGCAATGAGTACATCGATTTCCTCGGTGGCATCTCAGTCACTTCGGTAGGGCACTGTCATCCCGAGGTGGTTGCCGCGGTCCGGGATCAGGCCGGCCGCCTGATGCATACATCCAACCTCTTTTACACGGCACCGATGGTTGCGCTTGCCAGAAGGCTTTCGACGGGTTCACTCGGAGGCAAGGTGTTCTTCTGCAATTCGGGGACCGAGGCAAACGAATGCGCGATCAAGATCGCTCGCAAGTCAGCCCGGGCACGCGGGGTGGAGCATCCGGAGATTGTTTCCTTTGAAGGGGACTTCCACGGGCGCAGTTATGGCTCCCTCTCGGCCACACCCGGCCTGGCGGCGAACCCGGATTTCGGTCCGATGCTGCCCGGGTTCCGTTCGGTCGGATTCGATGATGCCGATGCTTTGCGGGAGGCGGTGAACCCAAACACGGCGGCGGTCCTGATCGAGCCGATCCAGGGCGAGTCCGGGGTCTTCCCGGTCTCGGATCAGACTTTGCTGGCCGCCCGTGCGGCATGCGACGAGGTCGGAGCCCTGCTGATTTTCGACGAGGTTCAGACCGGAATCGGGCGCACCGGTTCGCTCTGGGCATACGAACAGGGTCCGGTCCGTCCCGATGTGATCACGACAGCCAAGGCACTCGGAGGGGGTGTGGCTATCGGGGCATGTATCGGAAACCCCGCAACCGGAGAGGTGCTGACGGCGGGTGATCACGGTTCGACTTTCGCCGCCGGCCCGGTTGCGTCCAGCGCCGCTCTGGCTGTGCTCGACCTGGTTGACGACCCGGACATGTTGCGGCGGATTCGCAGTCTCGGCACCCGGCTTTCCGGGCAGATCGCAAAGCTTGGAGGAGTTGTGGAAATCCGCGGCCGTGGACTCATGATCGGGGTCCGGCTTGAAGAAGGGATCAACTCATCAGATGTCAGCGCGCAGCTCTTGAAGCGGGGTCTCGTGGTCAACGCGCCACGCTCCGACTCGCTCAGGCTGCTGCCGCCTTTCGTCCTCACAGACGAGCAGGCGGAAAAGGCCGTCGCACTGATCGAGGAAACGCTGGCCGGGTACCATCCGGTCGAATCAAAGTGACTGGAGTGAGCAATGAGTGATGAACCGACAAGAGTGATGCGAAACGGAGAGCCGCCCCGGCGGAACCGTGACGATGACGGCCCGCATTACACGCCCGAAGAGAAGCAGAAGCACCTGCGCAACCTGATCATTGTCCTGGTGGCGGTGATCGTCGGGTTGGTCATCGCGGTACTCGTGATCAGTTCGGGTGGTGGTGATTCAGACGAGACTTCAGCCACCGGAGACACGGCGGTAACAACCCCCGTGGTTCCGGTCACTCCGACCGGGGATACCGGGACCACCGATGAGGTCCCCGACACCGGGGGTGTCACGCCGACTGAACCTGACACGGACACCGGCACCGATACCGACACTTCGGGTGGAGTCACCCCGGACACCGGGACAGGCACAGGTACCGATACAGGTACCGATACCGGAACCGGCACTGATTCCGGCGGAGTTTCACCTGACACCGGCAGTGGCTCCGACTCGACCAGCGGCGGGATCGGCCCCTGATGACTGACATCTCGCTCGACTCGCTGCCCGGTCCGATCGCTTCATACGAGGCGAAGCCGGAAGAGGTAAACCGTGTCTTGCTGCTCTACTCGGGCGGGCTCGATACATCCGTGATGCTCCACTGGATCCAGGAGGCCTACGAGGCCGAAGTTGTCACCTTGACCGTCAACCTGGGCCAGCCCGGGGAGGATTACAGTGCAATTCTCGACAAGGCGAAATCGATGGGTGCGGTTGAAACCGTGGTTATCGATGCCCGCGAGGAATTCGCTGAGGACTTCGTGCTGCCGGCGATCAGGGCCAATGCGCTTTACGGGGGTGGCTACCCGCTGTTCACCTCTCTGGGCAGGCCGCTGATCGGCAAGCTGGGGGTGGAAGTATCAGCCGAGTACGGCTGTGACACTCTCGCTCATGGCTGCACCGGCAAGGGCAACGACCAGGTTCGTCTCGAAGGCACGGTCGCGACCCTCAACCCTGATCTGAAGATGATCGCTCCGGTTCGGGCATGGCAGATCGGTCGTGAAGAGGAACTTGAGTACTGCCGCAAGCATGGCATTCCGCTCAAGGGCGGCACCTCCGAATCGCCATATTCGATTGATGACAACCTCTGGGGCCGTTCCTCGGAAGGCAAGGTCATCGAGCGGCTTGACACTCCCCCGCCGGATGATGTCTTCCAGCTGGTGACCAGGCCGGAGGAAGCGCCGGATGAACCGGAACTGGTCACGATCGGATTCGAGGCGGGCCGGCCGGTCAGCTTCAACGGTGAGCGGATGGACCTGGTCC
>JAGQUU010000181.1 GCA_020438345.1 Solirubrobacterales bacterium
CGGTGATCTGGCCCTGGCCGGCAAACTGACCGTGAAGGGCAAGCATCTGACCGTGAAGCTGACCTGCAGGATCGGCAATGACACCTGCCGCAGGGCGAACCTGGTCATCAAGGGTGCTCCGAAGAAAGGCAAGAAGGGCAAGGGCATCCTGATCGTCAAGAAGAGCGGTCTCGCCGCAAATCCAGGCCAGACGAAAACATTCCGGATCAAGCTGACAAGCAAGGCCCGGAAGTTCTTCCGTGACCGCGCGCTCCGCAAGCGCGGCAAGGTGAGGACCGTTCGCGGACCGAAGTCACTCCGCAGCAAGGTCACGATCAACGGAAAGAGCGCCGGCTTCAAGGCGGTCAAGCGGGTCGGCAAAGTCAAGTAGTCCGTCCAGGGGGATGCACCTCCCCTCCCCGTCCCCGAGAGGGCCCCGATCTGCGGGGCCCTCTCGTGTTTGCGGGGCTTCTGGTGCTCGGTGATAACCTGACTCGGCAGGGGCGAGCCATTTGGCCCACTCCTGTGTTCAAAGGGAAGCCGCAGGGAGCGGCGCAAAACAACTAGGGAGATACAGGGACCAGATGCGAAAGCTCGTCGTCATCCTCGCTGCAATGTTCATGCTTGTCGT
Organism: Solirubrobacterales bacterium; assembly: GCA_020438345.1. GTDB lineage: Bacteria > Actinomycetota > Thermoleophilia > Solirubrobacterales > 70-9 > 67-14. The sequence continues at coordinate 611 of JAGQUU010000181.1, forward strand.
AGTGCCATCGGCAAGCGCCGAAATCACATCGGTATTCGACGGGCACATCCCGTGCAACACCAAACCAAGCGGGGTTCGCGAATGCGCCGGACCGGGTGGACCCGATGCCAACGCGCCGGCCAATACGGTCCGGAGCTACGACGGCACACCGATCGACATCAACGTGGCCTTCCCCAGTGAGGCACAGTTCGGCCCTCCCCCTTACCCGCTTGCCATGTACTTCCACGGCTTCGGCGGAGGCAAGGAAGGTTTCGGTGGTGACCTCAAGCGCTTCACTGACGCCGGCATGGCCGCCTTCTCGATGACCGAGCGTGGCTTCAAGAAGTCCTGCGGCAAGGCCGATGCCATCGCCGCCCTGAACGCGGTCAATCCCGGAGCATGCGACAAGGGCTTCATTCACCTCATGGACACCCGATACGAGGTCCGCGACGCCCAGTTCCTGGTCAGCAAGCTGGCCGACCAGGGCCTGATCAAGCCAAAGAAGATCGGCACCGTCGGTGCTTCCTATGGCGGCGCAAAGTCAATGTCCCTCGCCGCCTTGAAGAACCGGGTGATGCTCCCCGACGGCTCACTCGCTCCCTGGAAGAGCCCGGGCGGAATCGACATGGAGATCGCGGTCTCGGCCCCGATCGTTCCGCCCACCGACTTTGCCTACTCACTCGTGCCGAACGGCCGTACCCTGGATTACGTGGTTGACTCCCCGTACCTGGGGCCTGATGGAAAGGCCCCCTACGGAGTCATGAAGTCCGCAATCATCAATGCCCTGTTCGGCGCCGGTGATTCATTCAGCGGCCAGAACGGAACCGATTTCGATCCTCTCTTCGATGTGGTCGGCTGGCGGGGCTTGATGTCCCAGGGCGAGCCGTATGACTCGGCTGGTGGCCAGGTGATGGTCCATGAGATGACCACCCATCACTCTTCGTATTACATCGACCACAGTCAGGCACCTGCTCCGCTGATCATTGCGGAAGGACTGACCGACGATCTCTTCCCGATCGATGAAGCGATCCGGTTCTACAACCGGACCAAACATGAGTTCCCCGACTCCACGGTCGGTCTGCTCTTCGCTGACATCGGCCACCCTCGTGCGCCCCTGAGCGGCGAGAACAGCCAGGGACGCCCCGCCGACCAGGACATGGGTTACGAGGTAGTCCAGAAATGGTTCGAGTACTACCTGCTCGACCAGGGTGCCAAGCCCGATGCGGGAGTGATTGCCAAATCACAGGTCTGTCCGTATGAAGAACCGTCGGGCGGCCCCTACGCGGCTTCGAGCTGGGCCGCATTCGCACCCGGCGAGATCCGGGTCAGTGATCCCGCGACCAGGGTGATCGAAAAGGGTGCCGGCGACAACACGGTCGCTGGCGGCTTCACCACCCTCTTCGACGGCTGCAGCCAGCAGCTTGTGACAGAGGAACCGGGCACCGTCAGCTATGACTTCCCGGTCACCCCGGCCGGCGGCTTCACCCTCGGTGGCGCCCCGACCGTGATCGCCGATGTCTCGGTGGCCAACGGCGGAGCTTCACAGATCGCGGCCCGGTTGCTTGAGATCTCGGGCGGACAGGAGCGGATCATCGCCCGCGGTGTTTACCGTCCCGATCCGAGTGGCCGCCAGGTAATTCAGCTCCACGGCAACGTTTACCATTTCGCGGCCGGCACCCAGGCCCGGCTTCAGCTGCTGCCGAAGGACGGCGACCCGAATCTGAGCGCGGTCGCCTATGTCCGGCCATCCAATGACCAGCAGGATGTGACAATCAGCAACGTTGAGGTTCGCCTGCCGGTCCGTGAAGCTCCGGGAGCGTTGAACGGCATGGTCCAGGCTCCCGCCCCGAAGGTTCTGCCCAAGGGCTACGAACTGGCTGACGATTACGCCGCCATCGGCGGAGTCGCGCCAGATGGGGCGCCTGCGCCAGCAGCGAAGGCGACAGTCAAGGGCAAGACCCTCAAACTCCAGATGAACTGCGGCAACGTCAATCTCTGCCGATCGGTCAACGTGGAGATCAAGGGCAGCAAGAAGCCCCTGCGCAACGTCCGGATCGCCACGAAGACCGCCGTCACAGTCACCGGCGGCAAGGCGACGGTGACCTTCAAACTGACGAAGAAGGCCCGCAAGGCATTCGCGAACCGGAAGAAACGGAAAGTGATCCGCCGCGGTGGCAAGAAGAAGGTCAAGAAGGTAGTTGTCAAGGGACTCAAGAAAACCGGCGCAAAGGTCATCGTCCGTGGCTGGGATTCCCCCAGGACCAGCAAGCTGACGATCACCCGCACCGGCAAGGTCAGGTAGCACCCGGATTGCTTGAAGCCCGGCGCCGGGTGTTCCCCGCGCCGGGCTTCCAGCTACTTGCGTTCTTTGGAGCGACCCCGGGGTGAGGCGATGCCCAGGACTCTCATTGCCTTGATGCCGAGACCGAGGCGTTCGCGGCCCTCGGTAGCGGTGGCATCATGCCCGGAGAGGTCCCGAACCCGTTCGAGGCGGTAGCGGATCGTGTGTCGGTGGGTGAACATCTGCTTCGCGGTAGCCGGCACGTTGGCATCGCTGTCCAGATAGTTCTCGACCGTAGCGACCAGATCGGTCTCGTACTGGTCGTCATAAGCGACCAGAGGCTCCACCGTCTCCGCGTAAAAGCTGTGGAGTTCCTCGGTGCTGGTGCCCAGCAGGAGACGGTAGGCACCCGTGTCTTCAAAGGCAATCGGCGACCGCCCTTCGGCCTCCCCCACGTTCAGGGCGAGCCGGGCTTCACGGATCGCCCGTTCGATCTGTTCGGGACCGGTGGCCAGACGGGATCGGGAGATCGTCACGGTGAGCCCGGCCAGTGACCGTGGCAGCTCCCGCTCAAGCGCCTCTTCGATTTTGGTCAGACGCTCCTCTTCACTCGTGGGGATGAGGATCCCGACCAGTGCCCCCTCCTCCGATTCTCCCATCCCGGCGATCGCTCCGGATGCGACGGCACGGATAGTTCGCAGTGTCATGTCGAGTACCCGGGAACGCCAGTCACCTTCCTGGGCTGAACCCGCGTGTGCCCGCACCATAAGCACGCCCCCGCCACGGGAAAGGTCACAACCCACGCCCTCGGCCCCGGCGAGGATGTCCTCGGTGGCAGTGATCGAGGAGGCCAGCAGCGCCTGGACGAATTCTGTGACAGCCCCTTCGTTTCCCCATTCATCTGACCGCGCGCGTTCAATTTCCAGGGCCGCGAAAGCAGCCATCACTTCGATCGTGTCGCTGTCCACCTCACCGCCGATGAATCTGGCCTCGCCGACCGAAGTGTCGCCGAGCACGAGATCGACCGAGCCAACTCCCTTGCCGTTAGCGGTCAGCTTCTTTTCCTGGGCCTGGGTGGCACCGGCGACGGCCAGCACGATGCCTGACCGGTCCAGAAACGCAACCGGCATGCCCATCACATCCGACGCAGCCCGGGCCAGGCCGGGCAGACCCCGGCCCGCGAGGACCGGGCTTGCCAGCCTCGCCGGTGCTGTGGCCTTGGACTTGGCGGCCGGACTCAACCGTCCGAGAACGGATTGATTCCGGTCACGTCATTTGAGACCAGGACCCATGCCAGGCCCGCAAGTACACCGATGGTCACCAGGCCCCCGAGGATCATCAACGAGAGGAATCCGGCTGCAAAACGCTCATGCCAGCGGCCAAACGAACTGATCGCGGGCACGAGAATCAGCCCGACGAAAGCGGCCAGACTGACCAGCCCCGCGGCCCCGAAATACCAGACATTGGTTGAGACGGCGATCACCATCGGGTTAATTTTTGCGCAACTGGCCGGTCAGAAGGGCTGCGACCGCAAAAAGCGCGAAACAAAGTGCTCCCAGGGACCAGCCCCCGAAGACGTCACTCATGTAGTGAACCTGAAGGTAGACACGGCTCAGGCCAACCAGAACCGTGAGCAGGACTCCAGCCCCAACCAGCACTGCTTTGCGCGCCATGTCGGGCCTGAGACGAACCGCGATGGTCACCGCCAGCCAGACGTAGAAGACCGAATGGGCGGCGTGACCCGAGGGGTAGGAGTTGCCCGGAACGTCGATCAGAGCCTGCTCCGGGCGGGGCCTGCCGACCGCCTCCTTGATCACATCGACCCCGATGAAGATCGAAATCGAAGAGAGCGCCAGCACCGCGAACTCCGCCCAGCGGCCGTTCAGCGCGAGAACGGAGGCCGTAACCACGATCAATGGCAGAAGCACCACCGTTGAACCGAGATAGGTGAAGACTTTCGTGAAACTGGTTAACCAGTCGCTTTGAATGAATCCAGCGACGTCGAAAGCCCTCAGATCGCCAGGGGTGGGTCCGCCGTCCCCGGAAATGATCGCGGCGTAGGCGATAAGAACGAAAGACGACACCGCGATGATTGCGAAGAGAGTTGTGACTTCCAGGCCGAAGGTGCCGCCGGGTGTGAACCGGTCCTGAAGCCAGCGGAGTTCGGTTTCGTAGCGCCGGCCAAGACGAACGATCCACGCCGTGAACCAGTGGCTGTCCATCCACCTGACGGTGCTTGCCCTGTTCTCCGGCTCACGCAGGTACTTCCAGGCAAAGTAGGACACCAGTGAAACTCCGAGCATCGTGCCGATGACCAGCGCGGCCAGTCCCACGTATTCAGCCGCAGCCTCGATACTGCGGGCGAAGAAATACCCGGCAAGAATGTGAAGGGTGATCTGAAGGCCGGCCCCGAGGATGCTGTACGGGGCAAAGGCCCGGTATTTCATCCCGGAACTGCCAGCCACAAACGGGGCGAGGGCTCTCACCAGGCCAATGAACCGGCCGATCAGAACTGTCTTGCCTCCGTGCTTGTCGAAATACTCCTCGACCTGTTCGTATCGCTCGCGGGAGATGCCGACACGGCTGCCGTGCCTGAGGATGAAACCGCGACCCAGCCGGTGACCGAGATAGAAACTGGTCGAATCACCAAGGAAGGCCATGACCCAGGCGATGCCGATCAGCAGGAAGACGTTGATCACGCCCTGTCCTGCCACCGCGCCACCAATCAGCATCGCGGTTTCGCCGGGAACCAGCAGACCGACGAATGCGCCGGTCTCCAGGAAAGCGAGCAGGCCGACCACCAGGTAAGTCCAGGCTCCGAGGAAGTTCGCGAACTCGTCCAGGAGGTGCTGCAGATCGAACTCGGGGAAGAACTTCCGGTAGAGGATGAAGATGACCAGCGCTCCGGCCCCCACTCCCAGCAACGCGAGGCGCTTGCCGTTCTTTGTCTCAGGCACCTTGATCATTGGTGGACCCTCAGCTGACGCCGCCCTGACAGACGATCGCCGGGGCGCCAATTTCCTCCCCGGCGGCTTCGGCAGAATGCCGGTCCGGGAAAATACCGAAGGCGGTGGGCCCGGTGCCGGTCATGCCGGTGAACCCGGCCCCGGCCGAAGCAAGCCGTTCCTTTGCGAGGCCGATTTCCGGCATCAGTGAAATCGCCGCGGGTTCAAGATCATTGACCAGAAGCGCCGGGTAGGCGAGCGGCGAGACTCCGTTGGTGGCCACCGCCCATAATCTTCCCGAGATCCCGTCGATCTCTTCCTGGCTTCTCCCCAGCTTCAGCCGGTCGGCTTCATCGAACACGGCCCGGGTCGACAGGCCAGTAGTGAAAGGCATGAGGACTATCCAGTGTTCGGCGGGCAGAGGCAGAGTGGTCAGTTTTTGACCGACCCCTTCAACCAGGAGTGGCTTCGGGTTGAGTTGGGAAGGAACATCGGCCCCGAGCAGCAGCGCCAGTCCGGCCAGGTCCGTCACTTCGCCGGCCCCGAGTCTGAGGATCGCCGCCGCATCGGCACTGCCACCACCGAGACCGGCCTGGACCGGGATCCGTTTTTCGATTTCAACTTTCAGCAAGGGAAGCGAAAAGCCTTCGGAGCGCATCATCCGAAGTGCCTGGCTGACCAGGTTCTCTCCATCCACAGCGGGGCAGATCACCTGGTCGACCAATGCCCGGGGGCCCCCTTCGGAAACCGTGATCCGGTCGGCCAGGGTCAGCGGCTCGAAAATCGACGTCAGTTCATGAAGCCCATCTTTACGGCGCGGACCCAGGTAAAGGCAAAGGTTGAGTTTGGCCGGAGCCTCCAGCTTCAGCGGCAGCTTCAGTTCTGATTCGGTTTCAGCCATCGGGAGAAAGCTCAATCATCCCGGAAAGCCTGTCGAACTGGTCGGGCGAAAGCGCCTCTGCTCTCACCTGCTGGTCTATCCCCGCTTGCTCCAGTGCTTCCCGCACCGCTTTGAACGTGCCCGGAATCGCCAGGTCAACCGAACGGGCCATCGCCTTGCGGCGGTGGGCGAATCCGGCCCGGACCAGCCGTCGGGTAGCCAGGTCAGGACCGGGGCCGGTGCGACGGATCTCGATAATGGCCGAATCCACTCGCGGTTGCGGTTTGAACACCGTGCGGCTTACCTTTCGGACCTGCCGGACCTCCCCGGTCAGCTGGATCAGAACCGAGGGAGCCCCGTAAGTTCTGGAGCCCGGCCCGGCCCGCAGGCGGTCCCCGATCTCCTTTTGAACCATGACTGTCCAATGCCTGATCCCGGGCAGTTCAAAAGCCGTCTCCATGATCACCGGGGTCGCCACCGAATAGGGCAGGTTCGCGACCATCGCAGTCGGGGCCGGTTCGAGACCGGCGAAGTCGAATTTCACCGCATCAGCCCAGATCAGATTCACGTTCGGCCGGGCCATCACCCCGGAAAGCCCGGGTTCGAGGTCACGATCGAGTTCGATCACATGAACCTGGGCGGCAACGTCGGCGAGTCGCTCGGTCAACACTCCTTCACCCGCCCCGACCTCCAGAACCACATCGTCGGCTGCAACCCCGGAGTCCCTGACAATGGCCTCCAGCAGGTTGGGGTCGGCCAGGAAATTCTGGCCGAGTTTCACCATCCGAAAAGCCGGCCCGCGTTTTCGGTGACCTGAGCTTCGAGTTCGGTGTAGGACACCCCCCGGACTTCCGCCACCTGCTCGGCGGTTTCGACGACATAAGCGGGCTGGTTTCGATCACGCCGCCGCGACTGGGGAGTGAGATAGGGCGCATCGGTCTCGACCAGGATCCGCTGATCCGGGACTCTTGCGGCCGCTTCCCGCAGGTCCGCATTTGCCGGGTACGTGACATTGCCCGCGAAGGAGCAGTACCAGTCACGTTCAGCCGCCCGTTCAACCCACTCCGGGGCGGAGAAGCAATGGAGGATCACGGTCAGATCGGGAAACTCCTCGAGGGTCGCGAAAACCTCGGAAACAGCCTCCTCGCTGCCCTGCCGGTCACGAACGTGAATGACCAGAGGCAGCTCGAGACGGGCGGCGATATCCGCCTGGGCGATGAAAGCCCGACGCTGCGAGTCCGGATCTGCCGTATCCCGGAAGAAATCGAGTCCGGTCTCGCCGATCGCCACGACCTTCGGGTCCGAAGCGAGCTCCTCGATGTCAGCTGCCGCCGCCTGATCGAATCCGTCGGCATCGTTCGGGTGGCGACCGATCGCCGCGTACAGCCCTTCAAAGTCGTTGCAGATCTGAATCTGCTCGCGGTTCGTTGCTTCGTCCAGCCCGACCGTGAGGATCTTCTCCACTCCGGCCTCGCGGGCGGCCCCGATCACCGTTTCCGGTGAGTCGGGACAGCGCGAGACATGGGCATGCGAGTCGATCAAGCGATCTGCCTAGCGGCGGAAGAGGAAGGACTTCGTCTGTTTGCGGACCGTACCGTTGGAGACGTTGGTCGCCGTGACCTCAACCTTGAGCCGGGAAAAGCGGAAATGATTCTTCAGCAGGGTCACTCCGTAGTTGGTGAGGATCATCCCGGTGATCCAGCCGCTACCCGCCGAGAGGCTGCGGCCACCCTTGACCGAAGAGGTACCGACCGGCGTGATCAGGGTCACCTTGACTTTGGCGTCGCAGTCCTTCGAGCAGCTGACAATGACTTTCAGTTTCTTGGCCACCTGCACCCTGGTACCGGCGAATGGAGCAACCTTGATCTTCAATGGGGCCGCGGAAACTGTGGCTCCACCGGCCGTCGCTGCCGGAGCCGTGAAGGCAGCGCCCAGCGCAACAATTGCAGCCACAACAAACCCTGCGAAAAATTTCCTGGTGATGTTCATGTTCCGATCCTAGAGCTTGGGGAAGAGAGGATTGATCTTCTTTGTCGCGGCACCCCCGGGACGGCTCCCGAAATCAGCGAGCACCAGGTCCCCTTCACCCAGCGCATCAAGGAGAGTCCCTGTTGAAGCGGGCAGAAACGGGTGAAGCAACAGGGTGAGAACCCGCAGGCCCTCGATCAGGTTGTAGAGCACCTGGTCCAGCCTGGCAGCGTCGCCTTCGTCCCTGGCCAGAACCCAGGGCTGGGTTTCCTCGACATAGCGGTTGAGTCGCCTGACAAGAACCCAGATCTCCTCCAGTGCCTGGCTGAGCTGGGCGGCATCGAGCAGCGCTCCAACCCGGTCAGGAATGCCGTTGAAATCACTGGTCAGCAGCGGGTCGGGATCAGCTTCGGGCTGAATGCCATCCCGGTATCGATCGACCATCGACAGACTGCGGGAAGCGAGGTTGCCGAAATCGTTCGCCAGTTCCGACTCGTAGCGGGTCTCGAAACCCTCGGTCGAAATCGAACCATCCTGACCGAATGAGACCTCCCGGAAGCAGTAGAAGCGCAACGCATCGGCGCCGAACTTCTCGATCACCTCGAAGGGATCGAGCACATTGCCGAGTGATTTGGACATCTTCTTGTCACCCATCAGCAGGAACCCGTGAATGAAGATGCGTTGAGGCACCTCGATCCCGGCGGCGAGCAGGAAGGCAGGCCAGTAGACGGTGTGGAACTTGAGAATGTCCTTGGCGATCACATGCCAGGAGGCTGGCCAGTAGCGATCGGTCAGGTCTTCGCCTTCGCGGGCATAGCCGAGCGCCGTGTAGTAGTTGAGCAGGGCATCGAACCAGACATACATGACCTGGTCCGGGTCCCATGTCAACGGCACGCCCCAGGAGAGTTGAGAGCGGGAAAGCGAAACGTCCTTGAGACCCTGGCGGATGAAGGCGAGCGCTTCGTTGCGCCGGAAGTCGGGCTGAATCATTCCCGGGTTCTCTTCATACATCCGTTCGAGTTCTTCCTGGAAGGCCGACAGCTTGAAGAACCAGTTGTTCTCCTGCTCACGGTCGAGCGGGATCTCATGGATCAGGCAGGTGTCATCGGGCCCGATCTCGTTTTCGTTCTTGAAATCGGCACAGCGCGGGCAATACCAGCCCTCGTAGGTGCCTTCGTACACGTAGCCGTTCTCCTTGACCTGGTCCACTACCGACTGGACCCTTTCGATATGTCCGGAATCGGTCGTGCGAATGAAGAAGTCATTGGTGGCATCGACCCTGGCGACCATGTCCCGGAAGCTCTCGGCGCTCCGGTCAACCAGCTCCTGGGGCGTCACCCCCTGCTTCTCGGCGGCCTGGGCGATCGGCTCGCCATGCTCATCGGTCCCGGTGAGGAAAAAGACATCCTCCCCGCGCTGGCGCATGTGACGGGCCAGGATGTCGGCAGCCATGGTCGAGTAGGCATGGCCAAGATGGGGCGCGCCATTGCCGTAGTAGATCGGTGTGGTGACGTAGAAACTCAAGGTCCGTCCAGCATAGGGCCGCTCAGACCAGAGCAGCTTCGACCGCAGCGGCAAACAGCTCCCCGCCGGGAATCTCCAGGTCTTTCGCGAGTTCCAGATAGAAGCTCGGCTCGGTCACTTCGACCTCCATCAGGACAGCTTCCCCCTCCGGGGAGCAGACCATGTCGATACGTGCGTAGAGCGGCATCGCGCCGAAACGGCGGGCAAGCCAGGCAACCGTCTCAGCACCGAGTTCCATTTCCCCACCGGTTGGCTCGCAGAGGCTCATCAGGTCCTCGTCGAACATGCCGGACGCCACCTTCGTTCCTGGATGGACCGGTGCGACCCCGGATTCCGGCAGAAACGCCTTCTTCTTCAACGCATAGGCGAACCTGCCACCGAAGAAAACCATGGCCGTCTCGCCCTGATCGTCAATCCACGGAATGTACGGCTGGATCATCGCTATCTCGTCCTGCTCGCCGAGTTTGCCCAGCAGGGCAATCCCATCCTCGTGATTCGATTCGTCAAAGACTCCGGTGTCCCGGGCCCCGGCGCCAGAGACGGGCTTGATCACCACCTTGCCTCCGAAGGGCGGGGCTGTGCCTCCGGGGGCAACCAGGGCGGTCGGTGGTACCGGCAGCCCCGCAGCGTCGAGTTCGGCCAGATAACGCTTGTCGGTGTTCCAGCGGACCATCGCCGGCACGTTGCGAAGCTTTTCCGGGCCGACCCGGTCCGTCCAGACCAGGAACTCCTCGAGATGGTCCGTGTAATCCCAGGTTGACCTGATTACTGCCAGATCGAAGCTTTGCCAGTCGGCACCAGGGTCATCCCAGGCCACGAACCGGACGTCGATTCCCCGGGTGGACAGGACCTCCGCTGATTGAAGATCGTCCTCCCATTGCGCCATCCGCGGTTCGCAGGTGACGTAGGCGACCCGTGGGCCGGAGCTCATCGCCTGGGTTCCCGGCCAGTCAGTGCCTTGTAGAGATCATTTGCCCTGGTCCCGGTCAGCGAGGCGACAACCGTCGCTGCTGCCCGGGGGCGGGCACCGGACTTGACGAGCTGCTTCAGAGCTTCAACCGCGAAGGCAATGTCCTGCCCGTGGCCGACAGCCTCTGCCGGGGCTATGACCAGAACGATCTCCCCTTTCACTTCCCCCTTGAATTTCATCGCGAGTTCACCCAGGGTTCCCCGGCTGATCTCCTCATGCATCTTGGTCATTTCCCGGCAAACTGCCGCCTGGCGATCCGGGGCGAGTTGCGCGAGTGCGGCCAGGGAGTTGGAGATGCGCCGGGGCGATTCGAATGCGACCACGGTCTCGGCCGAGTTCAGCACCCGCTCCATTTCTGCCGAGCGTTTCGGCAGGAAACCTTCGAAACGCCAACGGTCGGTCGGCAGCCCGGAAGCGACCAGAGCGACCGGTATCGCAGAGGGCCCAGGCAGCACCTCGACTTCGATTTCCCGGTCGATGCATGCGCGGATGAGCCGATAGCCGGGATCCGAGACAGCCGGCATACCCGCATCGGACACAAGCGCGATCTTGTCGCCTCGCTCCATTCGCTTGACCAGCTCGACTGCCCGTGATGCCTCATTGCCTTCATGGTTGGATACGAGCCGTGGTTTCGGCCGGATCTCCAGCCTTTCCAGCAGGCGGCCGGTCCGTCGCGTGTCCTCGCAGGCGATGAAGTCGGCCGAGACGAGCGCTTCGCGAACCCGATCGCTGACGTCATCCATGTTGCCAATCGGGGTGGGGCAGACGGTCAGGCGGCCGGGCATCAGGCAGCCTCTGCTTCCATCCGGCCGTAGGCGGCGGCCCCGATCATGCCGGCGGCCGGGCCCAGGCTGGCCGCCACAACCGGGGTTGTATTCATCGGATTCAGGGCGTATCTCTCGATTTCCTCCTGGGCCGGGGCGATCAGCAGGTCACCGAATGCGATCGCTCCACCTCCGAGAAGGATCATCTCGGGCTGAAAGATGTTCGCCATCGAGACGAGTGCCTGACCGAGGTAATGGCCGGCCTTGCCGACCGCGGCGATCGCTGCTTCGTCACCTTGTCTGGCTGCTTCGTTCACGGCTTTCGCGTCAATCTCCCTGCCTTCGGCCAGCATCCGGCCGAGCAGCGAACCGGGATTGGCTTGCGCCTCGTCGCGGCCATGGCGGCCGATGGCAGTACCGGACGCCATCGTTTCAACACAACCCCGGTTGGGGCAGTTCTTCTGGCATGGATACCCGTCTATGTCCACCACGACATGGCCGAGTTCGGCCCCGGCTCCGGTTGAACCGCGAAAGATCTCGCCGTTCAGCCAGACTCCCCCTCCGATTCCGGTACCAATGGTCAGGAGCAGAGCGGTCCGGGCCCCACGGGCGGCGCCGTAGAGCGCTTCGGCAAGCATCGCCAGATTGCCGTCATTCTCGATTGCCACCGGCAGTCCGACCAGCTCGGTCAGCCGGTCCCGGATCGGTACGTCTTCAAGATCAAGATTCACCGTGCTGATCACTCGCCCGCTCTCGTGATCGAGGGTTGCCGGAATCCCGACCCCGACAGCTGAAGCCTCCGGGCAGGCCTCGCGGGCCTTGCCGATCTGCTGCGAAAGCAGGGTCACGACATCTTCCTGCGAATAACCTTTGGAAGGTACTTCTTCATTCCACAGGGTTCCCGGGCGCCCGTCAACGACACCGACGGCAAGCTTTGTCCCGCCCAGGTCAGCCCCGATCGTCTGCAAGTGTTCCATCAGTAACCATTCTTAGCTCTTCATGTCTTCAGCTGGAAAAAACCCCGATCCGGACCGACCGGAATACAACGTCTATCGCTCGCGCCGTGGCTTTTTCTCCCGGTTACGCAAGCCGGACCTCGAATCCCTGAGCGGAAAAGAGAGGCGCGGAGCGGAGCGGGAGCGTGCATCCAGGGCTGATCGGCAGGACCTACCCTACGAAGTCCACCGCGGCGGCTCCGGCCGGGGTGGGGGCCGGGGCGGAAGTTCCCGCTTTCGTGACCGCCTTTCGGGCCGTTCCGGAGGCCGCAAAAGCGGGCGCCGGGGCGGGCGTCGGTGGTTAAAGTGGATCCTCGTTGCCTGCCTCGGATGGTTCGCCCTGAGCGCACTTGCCTTCGCCGTTTCGGCCCAGCTCCAGTCGATGAAGCTCGACGGGGACGCATGCGCCGCGCTGGGCGGAAATCCGTGGCTCCTGACCAGCCCCCAGAACATCCTGATCATCGGCACAGATTCCAGGCCACCGGACACGCTGGAGCCAGGTGCGGCCGAGGAGGAACGCTGTTACGAACAACAGGCCGAGGGGCAGGCCCCGCGTGATGGCTGCCCGGGCGCGCGGGCGGACACCCTGATGGTGGTCCGGGCCGGCGGGGCCAAGTTCAAGAAGCTCGGAATTCCGCGTGACAGTTACGCCGAGATCCCCGGTCACGGTTCCGAGAAGATCAACGGTGCCTATGCGTACGGTGGAGCCGCGCTCCAGGTCGAGACGGTCGAGAACTTCCTAGGGATCCAGATCGACCACATCGTGATCCTCAACTTCACCGGTTTCGAGGACTTCATCGACGCGATCGGCGGAGTCAAGGTTGACGTGCCGGTCAGGCTTTGCGCGGATATCTCTGGCGGAAAGGCGAATGGCGGCTGGTCGATCGACCTGAAGCAGGGTTCGAACACGCTCGATGGGGAAACCGCTCTGGCCTATGCCCGGACCCGCAAGCCGAGCCCCTGCCCAGGCGCCGGCTCAAGCGCCTTCACCGAGGGCTACGACGACCTCGACCGGGCAGCCGCCCAGCAGCTGGTGATGAACGGAATCAAGCAGCGCCTCACCGACCCGCTTCGCCTTCCCTACAACTTCATCAAGGGTCCGATAATCGGCTGGACCGCGCCAAAGGCCTTCGTCTCCAACATGGGGTTCTTTACTCTCCCCCAGCTCGCTCTTTCCACCGTCTTCGCCGGTTCTTCGCAACCGGATGTGCTGATCCCCTCCGGCAACGGGCCGGGAGGCAGCCTCGAAATCCCGGAATCAGAACGCCAGCGCGCCGCCGCCGCACTCGAAGGTTGATCGCGATCGAAATGCAGGGCGGGGGCGTCGACCCTCAGACCGGCGGGGTGAGGGCATTGAGTCCCATCGCCTCCGCTGCGTCACGCTGACGATCATCGAAGGTGACGAACTGACATTCCGATGGAAGGATCCTTAGCGCAGCAAGGTGAATTGCATCCAGGGTCCTGACCCTGAAATCGCGACCGATTTCGACTGCCCGGACGATGCAATCAGCATCAATCGGGACCAACTGAAACGCGTCGAGGTCGCGAGCCAATACTGCGTCGGCTTCCGACACGCGACCAGTCGGCTCCAGCGACTTGGCCACCGCAATCGGGACCTCTGCCGCCAACAGAGTTGAGCCTGTCCACACCGGATCCCGGTCCATCAGGTCCAGGAGCCATTCGGTGTGCTCCTCTTC
>JAGQUU010000182.1 GCA_020438345.1 Solirubrobacterales bacterium
CACCAGTCGCGGTATGCCGGGTAGAGCTTTGGTTTCTCGACTCTGCCGTCTGGATCAAGGGTTGTGCATTCGGCGAGGTATCCGGCGACGCTGTCGGTGTCAACCTGGAATCGCTCAGCGGCTTTGGTGGCTGCTTCTGAAACCGTGAAAGCGCCTCGTTCTCGTAGCGCCGGGAGACGTTCCAGCCCTCGGTTGACAAGGCCGGAGAGTTCGCTGGCGGTGGTGAGCTTGGCCAGCAGGTGGCGGTCGGCTTTGTCGCCCTTGAACGTCTTTTCGAACGGGACGATCAGCCACCGGCGGAAGAACGCTTCGGTGTGGTCCGGGGTCGGTGGTGGCTCGTTTGCGCTGAATAGCAGGCGAGAGAAGGGCTTGAACGTGAACGGGTGGCCGTGCTTTCGTTCTGCTTCGAGGCGGTCGCCGCCGGTGATTGCCTTGAAAGCTGAGCTTGATTGAAGCGCCCTGCTGTCGAGGTCGGAGAAAATGTTCGCGAGCTTCCCGTAAAGGCTCGCGGTAGCGAATCGGGATTCGTCCAGTTTGTGGAGCGGAGTCGCCGAGACGTTTCCGTGGCCGATGAGAGCGGTGAGTAGTTCAAGGACGGTGCTCTTGCCATTACCGCCGGCCCCCAGGAACATGAACGCGACCTGTAGACGGTTGTCGGGGACCAGGAGGTACCCGGCGATCTCGTAGATCAGCTCGTGAAGGTCCGGGTCGAGGGTCTGGTCGAGGAACCTGTCGACCATGGGACAGGTCGCGGCGGGGTCGAAATCGACCGGGATCTGTATCGGGGAAAGAAACTCGGGAGTGTGTTTCTCCAGCGACCCGGTTCTTAGATCAAGGATGCCGTTTCGGAAATTGATCAGGTCAAGCGGCGGGGTTTCGGCCAGCTCTCGGGCAGTCGCCATGAGCCAGCCGAGGGTTTCGTCGGACCGGAAGCGTTTCCAGTCGTCTCCGAGTTCAGAGGCGATCCTGCGTTGGAAGTAGTCGCGGCCATTGGAGCGGTAGCAGCCGGACCGGTAGGCGTAGAGCTGGCCGCCGCCCTTCGAGACCGGTATCTCAGCGGCAAGCCTGCTCCCAAGCTGCGGAGCATTGAACTTCGGGCGTGACCCAGAATCGAGAATCCTCTGAAGTTCCTGTTCCTGCTCGGGTGTAAGAGACGGAAGAGTCACGCGGCCACTCCGAGCATTCGATCGGCAAGCCAGCGCCGAAGGTCTCCGAACTGATCTCCGTGGTCACCGAGGCCGCTTAGAGCAGAACCGAGCTGGAAGATGCCGCCGCCGGTCGCACATACATGGCAGTACCAGACGGAATCCTTGTAGGTACAGGACGGGTTGTTGTCGTCGTGATCTGGAAGCGGGCAGTGGCATTTCCCGCGGTGCGGATCGGTATCCGGTACCAGGACCGAAAGGTAGGTTTCGGCAGGAATCGAGGCCAGGGCTTCGGTGCCGCGTCGCCACTCGTCACTAGGTAGAAAGCTCCGGGCAGGTGCCGATCGCCGCGTCCGCTTCGGCCTGCGTGGAACGAACGGTCCTGATCCGTTCGCGAAGCGGCGGTCATCGATCTGAACTCGCTCGCGCTGCCACATTGCGTCCTTGACGTGCTCTGGAAGCGACTCGAAGAGATCGAGCCAGTCGGCACCAGTTAGCCCGTCGAATCGGGCTCGCAATGCGTCAAAGTCCCGAAAACTGGGGTGAGCGATCCGGAATCCATCGACGGACTTTCTGGTGGGCGAGTTACTCCGCTGCATCGCCTACCTCCGGAAAAAGCTCCTGTATCGGAACTCCTAGGACTTCAGCCAGTGCCTTGGCGGTGCTTAGTCGCGGCAGATACTCGCCTCGCTCGAGGCAAG
>JAGQUU010000183.1 GCA_020438345.1 Solirubrobacterales bacterium
CCTTGACCGCCTGTTCGATCGCCGGGCCGAGCGTGCGACAGGGGCCACACCACTCGGCCCAGAAATCGACGACAACCGGGACCTCTTTGGAACGCTCGATGACTTCCTGCTGGAAGCCCGCCTCGTCTACGTCTTTGACCATGGACCGAGAATAGAGGGGTCGGTCCTTCGGCTCAGCGACGGCGGTTGTCGGGATGTTCCGGGTTGGGATGCTTCCGGTTTGAGGCGGTGACGGTGAGTGACATGAGCAGGGAACGCATCGGGATCTCCTTCGAATTGGGGGAACTTGATGCTTGGAGACTCCCGCGACGGGGTTGTCACCTTGTTGCGGCGATATTGCGGGCCGATCGGGCGATAAGCTGCGGCGGTCCGAGGTTGTCCTGAGGAGGGTGCTTCATGGGGTTCATGAGTCCGAGTGATCCGCCGTTTGACTCGATCGAGGATTGGCGGAAGCTGCCTTACCGGGAGCGCCTCAAGCCACTGGCCCAGGACTGGGCGGTCAACGGGATCGGGGTTCCGCAGGCGGTTTACCTGCTCTACATCGTCAAGCTGATCGTCTACGCCGGCGGCGGCCTGCTCCTGATCTCCGCCACCTCGGACCTCGGCGGGCTCTCGCACATCTCCGACTGGTGGACCCAGCCGGTCGCCTTCCAGAAGGCGGTTCTCTGGACCATGCTCTGGGAGGCGCTCGGTCTCGGGGCTGGCTCGCTGCCCCTGACGCTCCGTTTCTCGCCGATGGTTGGTGGTTTCCTCCACTGGCTGAGGCCCGGGACGATCCGCCAGCCGCCCTGGCCGGACAAAGTGCCGCTGACCGCGGGCGATTCCCGGACCATCCTCGATGTACTGCTCTACGCGGGCTTCATCGCCAGTGCCATTGTGCTGCTGGTCGGCAGCGGCGCCGACGGATTCGACCCGGTGATCGTCGGAGTGATGCTCGCCTTCCTGATCCTGCTCGGCTTCCGTGACAAGGTGCCCTTCCTCGCCGCCCGGGCCGAGGTCTACGGACCGTTCCTCTTGATCTTCTGTTTCCCGGCCGACCAGATGATCGTCGCCGCGCAGTTCGTCATGTTCTGCGTCTGGTGGGGCGCCGCTTCCTCGAAGCTGAACAGGCACTTTCCCTTCGTGGTCACGGTGATGATCTCCAACACCCCGTGGAACCGGAGCAAGTGGGCGAAGAAGAAGCTCTACCGGAACCACCCCGAGGACCTGATCCCCTCCCGGTTCGGTGAGTTCAACGCCCACATGGGCACGGTGCTCGAGTTCACCTTTCCACTTCTTCTGATCGCTTCATCGGGCGGCGTGATCGGGACGATCGCGGTCGCAGGGATGGTGATCTTCCACCTCCACATCCTCTCGACCTTTCCCCTGGCGGTTCCGCTCGAGTGGAACATCTTCATGATCTTCTCGATCTTCTTCCTCTTCGGCCATTACGGGGATGTGCCGCTTTCGACCCTCGATGATCCGCTGCTGATTGCGATGCTCGCGCCAATCATCGTCGGCATGCCCGTGCTCGGGAATTTCCGGCCGGACCTGATCAGCTTCCTGCCTTCGATGCGCTACTACGCCGGCAACTGGGCAACC
>JAGQUU010000184.1 GCA_020438345.1 Solirubrobacterales bacterium
TCGAGCACTTCGCCGAGATGGTTGAGATCGGAGATGGCGATTCCGTCAATACCGCGGGCATCGTCGAATTCACTTGTACCGGGGGCAAGACCCTCGCGGGCCGCCCGGTCGAGCCTCAGGGTGACCTCGGTGACACCACCGTTCAGGTCTTCGAGGATTTCAGCGTTGGCGCGGACCCGGTCGGGATTGGTATGCTCCTGGCGGATCTGCCAGTGACGGCCTGCCCGGGTGCCCCGCGTGAACGGCGCCTGGCCAGGAAGCCCGGACGGATCGGGCGCGATCGCGTCCTCCGGGGTGTAGAGCCACTTGGCCTCGACACCGTTCTCGAGCAGGGTCATCAGGGCTACGTTCTCGTCACCCTTGGTTGCTGCTTCGCTCCATTGCTCGAAAGAGACGGCGTCGAAACCGTCTGCGAGGGACTCAGACATGACACTCCAGAGAGGTAAACACGGTCTTGCAGGGTACCTGTCGGAGCCGGGTTACCGCCTTGCCGCTCTATTTGCGCTCTATGCTGCTGCCACTTGATTCGGGAGCGAAAACAGCCACCGCCGCTACCGGTCACCCCGGCACGCTTCCGTTTCGTGCGGGTCCGGCAGGATCCGCTTCGGGCGATCCTCCAGCGTTTCGCCCTTGCCACATTCCTGCTGCTGGTTGTCACCTTCATTACATGGTTCGGCCGTGAAGGCTACGTCGATAACGAGCATCCGGATCGGCTCCTCACTTTTATCGACGCGCTCTACTACTCGACGGTCACAATCACCACTACCGGTTATGGAGACATCGTTCCGGTAAGCGAATGGGCCCGACTGGTCACCACGGTCGTTGTCACCCCGATCCGGGTTCTTTTCATCGTCTTGCTGGTTGGCACTACGCTTCAGGTCTTGGCCGAGCAGTCGAGATTCCAGTTTCGCCTTCGCAAGTGGCAGCGTGACCTTCACGACCACGTCGTGGTCTGCGGTTTCGGGATCAAGGGCAAGTCCGCTCTCGAGTACATCCAGAGCCATAACGCCGAAATCGACGCGGTAGTGATCGACGAGACCGACGCCGCGCTGGAGGAAGCCAACCGGCTTGGCCTGAATGGAATCAACGGCAAGTCCTACGACCGCCAAATCCTTGACGCAGCGGGAATCAAAGCCGCCAAGTTCGTGATCGTCTCGCTCAGCTCCGATGAGCAGACGATCCTGACGGTCCTGCGGGTCCGGGAGCTCAACCAGTCGGCAAAGATCGTCTCCTCGTGCAAGGAGGAGTCGAATGTCGAACTGCTCTACCAGTCCGGGGCCAGCGAGGTGATCGTTTCCTCGAGTTCGGCTGGCCGCATCCTCGGCATGGCCGCCGAAACGCCCGAAGCCGCCCGGGTGGTCAACGATCTGCTCACCTTCGGCGACGGTCTCGACATCAATGAGCGGTACGTGGAAACCCACGGTGAACCAGTCGAACGTGACGGATCAGAAACCGCGATCGCCGTGATCCGGGACGGCAGCGTCCATCGCCCCGGAGACGAGGAATGCCGAACCCTCAAGCGCGGCGACCAGGTGATCTACATTGACCAGACCCTGGATTCCGAATCGGATGATTCGGAATCCAGGGTCTGGTAGTTACGGCCGCCGGAACCGATCGAGCTACTCGGAAAGCTCGATGCTCTCGATTATCTGCGGCTCAATTGGCATGTCCCGGCCATCGGTGGCGGTGGCTTCGATCGCATCAACGGCTTCCATTCCGTCGGTCACCTCGCCGAAAACAGTGTGCTTCCCGTTCAACCAGTCGGCCGAGGGGATGGTGACGATGAAGAATTGCGAACCGTTTGTGTTCGGACCGGCGTTGGCCATCGCGAGCGCGCCGCGAACCACACCATGGTCGTTGAACTCGTCCTCGAAGGTGTAGCCTGGACCACCGGTGCCGGTGCCCAGCGGGCAGCCACCCTGGATCATGAAGTCCTTGATCACCCGGTGAAAGTTCAGGTTGTCGTAAAAGCCGTCTCCGGCCAGCTTGCGGAAGTTCTCGACCGTCTTTGGCGCGTCATCATCGAAGAACTCGATAGTGATCGGCCCGGCCGTGGTGTTGAGCGTTGCTTTGGACATGGCCCGAGCCTACAGGCCTCCGCTGGCCGCCTGCCGATCCCGGTCAGAGGCCGAGGTCGCGAACGCCACCTTCGTCGTAGCCGAGGTGGTGGCCGAGCTCATGGCGGACTGTGCGCTCGACTTGGGCTGCAAGCAGGTCCCGGTCGTGGCCAAAGTCCCGGACCAGGGTGTCCTTGAAGATGATGATCCGGTCCGGGAAGTTGTCCCGCGCGATGCCGTCGCCCTGGTAGAGCCCGTAGGCATGCCGCTCCCGGCCCTGGTCAGAGATCACCACCGGAATCTGGTTGATGACCTCTTGAAACTGTTGCGGCAACCGTTCGATAGCCCGGATGATCAGGGTCTCGAACTCGTCGTCATTGACATGGGCATTCATGCCACGATCATGACAACCCGGTGATCCTGGCCGGGATATCCACCACTATTTGGTGAAAATCCCGGCCAGGATCGGTCAGATCAGCCGTTGAGGATCTTCGCCTTCTGGGCGGCGAACTCCTCGTCGGTAAGAACACCGCTCTGGTGGAGCTCACCGAGCTCCTTGAGCTGGGCGATCGGGTCCGGAGCAGCGGCCGGGGCCGCCTCGACTGGAGGGGCAGCAGCGGCCTGGGTCTGATTGGCAAGATCAGCTCGCGGGTTCGCATACTGTGGTCCGTCCTGCTCGGCCCACTTGTTTGCCTGCCGGCGTGAAACCCGGTTACTTACTGCTGTTGCGGTTCCGGCGATGGCCGCGGTTCGGGCAACTCCTCTGATCAATCCTGGCATTTCGTTTCTCCTTTGTTCTTGAAGTTCTTTTCCGGCCGGGGCCTATGCCTCGGCGGCGTCGAGGCTCGCGATCAGGTCCTGGACCGGGATTCGGCCGCTGGCCACAAGCTGGCCGCCCGAACGGCGGACCGCTGTGGCGAACGGTGCCGCCCATCGATTCTCGTAAACCAGGATCGCGGCCGAGGTTCCCGGCTCGAGTGCTGCGGCCGCTTCAATGTGATCGTCTTCCCCGATCAGTCCGGTCGAGACTCCCTCGAAAACGGCGAAGTCACCGCCGCCGAGATTCTCGAATTCAAGCTCTGCCACGGTCCCGTTCTCGTCCTTGGTGATGAAGGCCAGGTCAAGGATGCGGATCAGCCCGCTGTCAACCAGATCAACCAGGTACGGGACAGCCTCGCCAGTCGGTTGCCGGCCAGCCCATTCGACTACCACGTAGTCAATCGGACCCATTTCTTCAATGTCTTCGCTCACTCCGCAGTCCTTCCTCGAGATTCAACCGGTTGCACAATGCAATCTAGCCGCGAAACAGTCTGGTCCGTCACCCGAACGGGATGAACGGTCGACTTGGCAGCTATTCGAAGTCGCCGTCAAGCAGCCCGAGCCGGCGACCTTCCATGACGGCCTCCGCTCTGGAGTTGACCCCAAGCTTGCGATACAGGGAGTTGGCCTGGGTCTTGACCGTGTTCTGGGAAAGAAAGAGCTGCTCCCCGATCGCCCGGAACGAATGGTGGCTCGGCAGAAATTTGAGTGTCCGTATTTCCGCCCTGGTCAGATTGAGTCCGTGGCCGTTGCCGACCTCCCGGCTTCTTTTCATTTCCGAACGGCTTTCGGAAATCCAGCGCTCAAGACGCGTTGAACCGGGCATGCGTTCGACCACCGCCTCAGCCCTGTGTAGCTCTTCCGTGGCGCGTTCGAATTGGCCCATCTTGATCAGGGTCCGGCACCGGCTGGTTACAAGCTCCGCTTCATGCCAGCCAATGAAGTCACGCATTCCTGCACCGATCTGGCGGCTCGTGTCGAGTTCCGCCGAGGCCTGCTCGATCAAACCCCCCTTTGCCTTGACCAGAGCGAGGACCGCGTAGATCAGTGACATCACCCGGAGGATCCTGAGACCGCACTCTTCCACCCGGTCCCGAGCCCGTGTGGCGTGGTCGAGTGCCTCTTCGAACCGGCCGCGCTCCACCGCTTCAAGTGCCAGCTGAACCAGGGCCATCACCTGGATGATCGGCGAGACCAGGACCGCCTCCCGGGCGGCCTCCCGCAAGAGCGGCACGGCGGACTTGTCCTCGATGAGAAACAGGCCAATGCCTTCGTACAACTTGGCGGGCACCTGCCATGGACTGGCCGGATCGATATGCCGGGCCGCCTGCCGACCGTGCTCGATCATGCCAGCCGGACCGTTCGGCCCCAGGGTGGCCCGCAGAGCGAACAGGTCGCCATAAAGGGGAGAATCCTCGCCAATCTCGCGTTCAGCCACTGACAGCCAGTAGAAGGCCTCGTCGCCACAGCCCATCGCGATCTCCCGGTGCGCGCGGCTGAGGATCAGACTCGGAATCCGGGCCACCCGCTCGTCGCCGATCGCGTTGAACCAGCGGTCGAGGGTGGCAATCCTGCCGCGGCCGGTGATGTCAGGAAAGTCCAGCCACACGTAGGTACCAGCCAGTCCGAAATCCCCGGAGGAGATTGCGTAGTCGGTCGCACTGAGAATGTCGCCGTTGCCTGCCAGCCAGACCGCGGCCCGGTGGTTCAGCTCCGGCACAGCTTCCACTTCTCGCCGGTTGAGCTCGGAGCGCAACATGTCCCGGAAAAGATGGTGATAGCGAAAGCGCGTGTTTTCCCGGTCAAGTGGCACGACCAAGGCGTTCTCCCGGGCCAGCCGGTTCAACCGTCCCAGCGAGCCGCTACCACCGGTCACCGCGTCGCAGAGAGGACCGTTCAACTCCACGAGGATTGACGTCCGACAGAGAAAGCGGGCGTCATCTTCCGGCATCTCCCGCAGAAACTCGTCGCGGAAATACTCAACGACGACCCGATCGCCGCCGCTGAAAGTCGCCACGTCCAGCTCGGGGTTGCTGCCCTGGCGGATCGCCAGCCCCGCCAGATACATCGCGACCGGCCAGCCCTCGGCCCGCTCGTGGATCTCGTCGGCACGTTCACCGAGGTCGAGGTCAAGGCCAGCCAGCAACTCGCGACTCTCACGCCGGGTCAGGGCGAGGTCACCCATCCCGAGCTCACAAAGCTCGCCTCTCGCCCGGAGCCGCCCCAGCGGCAACCCGGGATGACTGCGGCTGGCGACCGCCATCTGCGAGGTTGCGGGCAGCGCGGCGATCAACGAGTAGAGGACCTGCCAGGCCCCATCCGACTGAAGCAGATGGGCGTCGTCGATTACCAGCACGAACGAGCCGGCGGTGGTCAACGCTTCCCCGATCCGGTCGAGCAGCAGCCCAAGATCGGGAACCGGAGATTCGAGTTCCTCGATGGCCTCAGGGCCGATATCGGTCGAGCCGAGAGCCTGGATCACGTTCGAGACGAGGAGGGCCGGATCGTTGAGGCGTTCCTCGCAGTGGACCCAGACGAAGGGCCGTCGATCGGCCGCCTCCCAGAGCCGGAGGGTGGTCGTCTTCGAATATCCCGCCGGGGCCTCGAGCAGTACTACCCGGGCATCTCGCGCCGCCATCAATTGCTCGATCAGCCGAGTCCTCGGAAGCGTCCTCTCGCCCAACACGGTCTGCTCGGAGTTCCCGCCGTTGTTGCTACTGAGAGAAACCACCCCCAGAGGATACGCCGACCCGTTTCATCCCGTTCGGATGAAGCCAGATTGACGTAACCGACCTAGCTTGGCTGGTGAACCCCCGATCGCTGCCCTGGCAGCAAAAAGGAGCTAGTTAATGCGAGGAGCCGGAAGAGCAACATTCGCGGCAGTCATGCTGCTGCTGCTGGGCGTCCTGAACGTGGTCTACGGGATCGCCGCCCTGGACAAGGCAAACGTGCTGGTCAATGACACCCGCCTGATCCTGACCAATCTGAACACGATGGGTTGGGTAGTGATCGTTCTGGGCGTGATTCAGCTGATCGGCGGAGTTTCACTTCTGGGCGGCAACACTTTCGGGCGGATCATCGGGGTGCTTGGCGGCACCCTCGGCGCGATCGGCGCCCTGCTTTCGATCGGCGGTGCCTTCCCCTGGTGGTCGCTGGCCATCTTCTTCCTGTGCATATGGGTGACGTGGGGAATCATCGTTCTCGGCGAGGACGACGAACCAGTCGTCTGACTACCACTTCGGGGGTCCCGCGCATCGGCGTGGGACCCCCGACGAAATATTCGAAGACAGGGGTAGACAGATGACGACCGGAGTGGATAGATGACAACTCGGTTCAACGGGAAGATCACGACAGACATCAGGGATTCCACCCCGGACTGGGGGCCCTACCGCGCCCCGCAGGCCAAGGAGGGGGCGCCCAACGTCCTGATGCTGGTCTGGGACGACCTCGGCTACGCGACGATGGACATCTTCGGCGGCCCGGTCGAGACCCCGAACATGAAACGGCTCACTGATCGGGGCATCAAGTATTCGAACTTCCACACGACGGCGCTTTGCTCGCCGAGCCGCTCCTCGCGCCAGGCGAAGAAGCCAATATGGCTGCCTACAAGGGCCGTTGGCCCCTGGGCCGAGGCTTCGAGCGCTTCTATGGCTTCCTCGGCGGAGAATCCAGCAGCTGGTATCCCGATCTTGTCTATGACAACCACCAGATCGACGCTCCGGGTACACCCGATGAGGGCTACCACCTCTCGAAGGATCTCTCCGACAAGGCGATCGAGTTCATCTCGGATGCCCATCAGGTAAATCCCGAGAAGCCTTTCTTCATGTACCTGGCTCCTCAGGCGGGCCATGCTCCTCACCACTCGCCAAAGGAATGGATCGAGAAGTACAAAGGATGTTTCGACGAGGGTTACGAGGCGATCAGGGAAAAGATCCTGAAGCGCCAGATTGAGCTGGGATTGCTGCCGGAAGGTACCGAGCTTTCACCGATCAACCCGCACGGAGAGCCCCAAAGGACCGGCCCCGATGGACAGGCCTGGCCCCTGCTTGACACGGTCCGCCCCTGGGAGTCGCTGACCGGGGACGAGAAGAAACTATTCGCCCGGATGGCGGAGGTCTTCGCCGGCTACATATCGTACGCCGACCATGAGATCGGCCGGGTGCTGGATTACCTCGAGGACTCGGGTCAGCTCGACAACACTCTGGTCGTGATGGTCTCCGATAACGGTGCCAGCGGTGAAGGCGGTCCGAACGGATCGTTCAACGAATGGCGGTTTTTCAACGGTGTCATGGACTCGACCGACGACGCCATGCCCCATCTGGACGAGCTCGGCGGGCCTGATTCCTACAACCACTACAACACCGGCTGGGCCTGGGCATTCGATACTCCCTTCCCCTACTGGAAGCGCTGGGCCGGATACGAAGGCGGCATCGCAGACATGTGCGTGATCTCGTGGCCGGAAAAGATCAAGCCCCAGGAGAAGCCCCGCAACCAGTACATCCATGCGGTGGACATCGCGCCGACGATTTACGAGTTGATCGGAGTCGAGCCGCCCGAATCAATCGGTGGCTACGAGCAGAGCGAGATCGAAGGGGAGAGTTTCGCCGCCTCGATAAGCGATGCCACGGTTCCCAGCAAGGAGACCCAGTTCTACACGATGCTGGGCCAGCGCTCGCTCTACCATCAGGGCTGGCTGGCCACGGCGCTCCACCCGCCACTCAGCGGCTGGGGGAACTTCCACGACGATGTCTGGGAGCTATATGACCTGGAAAATGACCGCTCGCAGTCCAAGGACCTGGCGGCCGAACATCCCGCAAAGCTGGACGAGCTGAAGTCACTCTGGTTCTACTACGCCGGTATCTACAACGGCTTGCCGCTCGATGACCGGACCGCACTGGAGCAAGTCCTCAGTGACCGGCCAAGTGGCGCGCCGGAGCGGGACCGGTACACCTACTACCCGCGCACTGCCGATGTCTCGGAGCAGGCCGCGGTGCGGATATCGGGGCGGTCGTACACGATCAGTTCCGCCATCGAAGTCGAAGCGGACACGGAAGGCGTCATCTTCGCGCATGGTGGAGTGTCGGGAGGACACAGTCTCTACATGAAGGACGGGAAGCTCCGCTACACCTTCAACTGGCTCGGCTCTAATCTGCAGGACGTCGTTTCCGACGGGTCGGTCAGCCCGGGCAAGCATCTGGTTGTCGCAGAGTTCACGGCAACCGGTGCCAGCGAAGACCCGAAGATGCCGGGGGCCAAGGGAACCCTGGACCTCTACATCGATGACCAGAAAGCCGGGTCCGGGGAAATCGTGACTCAGCCAGGGTTCTTCAACCTGATTGGCGACGGCCTCTGCGTGGGTCGTGACAGCGCATCCCCGGTCACTCCCGAGTACCGGTCCCCCTTCCCGTTCACTGGCAACATCGAAAAGGTGATCATTGACGTTTCGGACGAGAGGTACCCCAGCCACGAGGGTGATGTGAGGGCCTGGTTCTCGATCGACTGACGCGACCGGGATTGAAATACGCCCTTCAGAAAGGCCCCCGTGTACGCGTTGCCCGGGGGCTTTTCCTATGGTGAGAAAGCGCAACCGAGGGGGTCCGCCCCGGTTGCCTAACCATGGTCCAAACCCACCAGACCAAGATTCCCGTTGTTTTCGCCGTGCTTTTCGGAGTGCTCCTTTTGTCAGCATGCCTGGCTCCGAGAGGGGAATCAGCGATCCTGAAACCGCCTCCGGGGAAGGTCTTTTTCGGGGTAACTGACACGGGCAAGGCCTCCGACTTCCGGGATTTTGCCCGGGCGGTCGGCA
>JAGQUU010000185.1 GCA_020438345.1 Solirubrobacterales bacterium
CCGGGCAGAGGCGACTATTCACCGGCCTCGGACTCCCCGCTGATCGACACCGGCCAGGCGACCCTTGCTGCCGCGGGTTCGCTCGCTTTCAACGGCGAACCGCGGGCCTGCGACGGAAACGATGACGGCACGATCCGGCGGGACATCGGGGCTTACGAATTCCGGGCCGATCCGAATGACGACTGCAACTACCCCGAAACTTCGATCGATCCCAGTTACGGAGGAGGTGCCTACGGCTCGAACTATGTGGAGATCCCGATCACTTCCAGTGAACCTGATTCCTCTTTCCGCTGTTCGGTCGACGGTGGCCCCGAGTCCTCCTGCAGCGAGGCCGGTCCAAATGGAATCAGCGGCCTCTTCAAATCGACCGGACTCAAGGATGGAACTTTCGTTCTGTCTGCCCGGGCGGTTGACAAATTCGGGAACGTCGATCAGACACCCTCGACGGTCCGGTTCACGCTCTACAACGGCACCGGCACCACAGGTCCGCCCATCCCCAACGGACCGACCGGACCGACCGGACCGGTCACCGACACAACGGCCCCCATCGTCCTCGGACTGAAATACCCGAAGAAGACACGGTCGGTCAGGGTCAAGGTCCGGTTCAGGGCGAATGAATCCGGTGTCAGGTTCACCTGTCGGCTCAACAAGGGCAAGACCCGGAAATGCAGGTCACCCTGGAAGGTCCCGAAACTCAAACCGGGCTGGAACCAGATCGCCATCCGCGCGACCGACGCGGCCGGTAACCGGTCGAAGGTGGTCAAACGGACGATCAGACGGGTCGCAGCAGGAAAATAGATTCATTCGACCGGGGTGAACCGGCAGAACCGAATCTTCTGAGAGAGTTCCAGACATGGAGGGACTGAACCAGCCCGAGGCGCACCGCCACCCCTGGCAGATGGCCACCCGGATCTTTGTCGTGGTGTTGATCGATGCGGCAGCCCTGCTGCTGATCGAGGCGATCCTTCCCGGCTTCGACATGAAGGGCAAGTTCGCGGCGCTGCCGACCGCCCTCGGTGTCGGTCTCGTGAACGCCCTGATCTGGCCCGTCCTTTCCCGCTTCACCCTGAAACTGAGCGTGCTGACGCTGGGACTCTGGGGGCTTTTCCTCAATGCGCTGCTGGTCGGCCTGGCCCTGGTGGCGATGCCCTGGGTGCGGATCGACGGGATCTTCGAAGGGGTCGTGATCTCATTCGCTCTGGCGATCCTGACTTCGATCTTCTCTTCGCTCTTCGCAATAGATGAAGACAGCACCTGGTACTACAACGTGGTCAGGTCCCAGCTGAAGCGCCGCGGACAGGTGATCAGAACCGACGTGCCGGGGATCGTCTTCCTCGAGAGCGACGGTCTCGCACACGATGTCCTGCGCAGAGCGATGACCAACGGCAACGCCCCGGCCATGGCGTCGTGGATTCGCGAAGGCAGCCATCGGCTGGAAGGCTGGGAAACCGACTGGTCTTCACAGACCGGGGCTTGCCAGGCCGGAATCCTCCACGGCAACAATCACGAGATGCCTGCCTTTCGCTGGTGGGAGAAGGAAACCGGCCGGGCCCTAGTCACCAACCATCCGAAGGATGCGGCGGAGATGGAAGCCCGCCAATCCGACGGCAACGGTCTGCTGGCCGAGGACGGTGCCAGCCGGGCCAACATCCTCTCCGGTGACGCGCCCCATTCGATGCTGACCATGAGCACTGTGATGAAGCCCCGCGGCCAGATCGGCAAGGACTACGCCGCGTATTTCGCCCGGCCCTATGGAGTGATCAAGACCGGAATCCACACGATGGTCGAGGTCACGCGCGAACGGCGCGACAACCAGCGCCAGGAACGGACCGGGATCGAACCGAAGATCGCCCGCTCGCGTGTTTACTCGGTAATGCGCGCCTGGGCGACCGTGATCCAGCTGGACCTCCAGGTCGCCGCCGTGGTCGGTGACATCCTCAGCGGCCGTCCATCGATCTACACGACGTTTCTCGCCTACGACGAAGTCGCTCACCATTCCGGGGTTGAGCGTCCGGAAACCCTCACCACCCTGACCAAAGTGGACCGCGAAATCGACCGGATCCGCCGGGTCTTGCCGGAGGCTCCCCGCCCTTACCGGTTGGTAGTACTTTCCGATCACGGCCAGTCGCAGGGCGCCACTTTCCTCCAGCGCTATGGCCTCACCCTTGAACAGCTGGTTGAAGAAGCGACTGGCAAGGAAGCTATCGGCACCGGGCAGCAAGGCGAAGGGAATCCCCGTGCCTATATCACCGCAAGTGCCGAGGAGGCCAGCCATGAAGAAGGGGCTGTCGGCTCGGCCGCAAAGGCTGTGACAAAGCGGGATTCGAACCGCGACGATCTGGGTCTGGAAGGCGGACCTGACGGGAACGAAGTATCGAATGACACCGACGACGAGCTACCTGAGCTTTCGGTCATGGCCTCGGGGAACCTGGGACTGATCACTTTCCCGCGGGAACCGGGCCGCCTGACCAGGGAGCGGATAAGCGCCCTGTACCCCGATCTGCTCGACCGGCTCAGGTCCCATCCGGGCATTGGTTTCGTGCTGGTCGATTCAGACCAGGGCGGGCTTGTACTCGGCGCGGAAGGTTTTCTGAGGATCGAAACCGGAGAGGTCGAAGGCAAGAATCCGCTGGCCGAATTCGGCCCAAACGCACTTGAACATGTCCTTCGGACCCACCGCTTTTCGAATTGCCCGGACATCATGCTGAACAGCACCTGGTGGAAGGACCTGGACGAGGTCGCTGCCTTCGAAGAACTGGTCGGTTCACACGGCGGAATGGGCGGCTGTCAGAGCCATCCCTTCGTCCTCCATCCTGCCGACCTTGCCTGGCCCGACCAGCCGGTGATCGGAGCCGAGGAAGTTCACCACATTCTCAAGAGCTGGCTTCCGGACGGGCAAGCGACTCCCCCGGCCTGAGCACTGTTCGCTCGAGGTCCGGTGCCAGTTCCCCCATCTGCTGACTGAAGGCAGCAACCGGCTTCTCGAGAAGCCTCCCGCGGATTCCTTTCATCCCGATCGGGAAGTAGGTCCCCCAGTGGATCGGCACGGTCAGATCCGGCTGAAGCATCGCCGCGGCACGTGCGGCACCTCGCGGGTCCATGTGGCCGGGACCGAGCTTGTGACCCCAACCCCAAATCGGGAGAAGGGCAATCTCCAGGTCGCCGGCCAGCTCCGAAAGCTCCGGGTGGACATCGGTATCCCCGGCAAAGTAAAGGCGGCGCGAGCCCTGGATTTCGTAGCCGAGAGCATCGGCCTCAAGTCCGAACGGGTGCCGACGACCGTCATGCACAGCGGCCACGGCACGGACCGTCACCGGACCAACATCGGCCTGTTCGCCGACCTTGAGCTCGACCACGTTTTCAAAGCCTCTTCGACGAAGAAGCGAGCCGGCACCCTTCGGCACGATGACCAGCATCTCACGATCGAACCGCTTCAAAGTAGGCAGATCAAGATGGTCGAAATGAAGGTGGGAGATCAGCACCGCATCAATCCCGGAAGTGAAGGTGGGGCCGGGATCGGGAACATGCCTCCGCAGGTGCACGACCCGTGAACGCAACACCGGGTCGGTCATGATCCGTACCCCGTCCAGTTCAATAAGCACCGTCGCGTGACCGCCCCAGGTCACATGCAAGTCGCCGGGGTGCTTGTCCAGGATCGGGATGTTCACCGCCAAAGCATCCCGCATCCGGGCCTCCTCGGCCCGCTTCCTGACCGCCCGGCCTATCGATCACCCGACTCCCCGATCGACCGGTCGCCCGGCTCTCGGCTCCCGGTTCCCCTTTCAGGTTCACCTGGAGTGAAGAATCGGCCACATGGCGCCCCAATCTTCAATCCGGATGCCGCTGACTACCGGCGATCCTTGGCGAAGTCTCTCAGGCGGTCTGTTCTCCGAAACCGAGTTCGCTGTCCTCGGCATGAGGATCGACAGACCGACCCGGACCCGTGACAAGCATCGGCGCCTGGCCCTTCTCGATTGACTCCCGGGTGACCACGCATTTGGTCACGTCATCCCGTGAGGGCAGCTCAAACTGGACGTCCAGCAGGGAATCCTCAATGATCGACCTTAGACCCCGGGCTCCGGTTTCCCGGATCAGCGCCTTGTCGGCGATCGCTTCCAGGGAATCCTCGGCGAAGACAAGCTCGATACCGTCGAAATCGAAGAACCGCTGGAACTGGCGGGTGAGTGCGTGCTTTGGCTCGGTCAGAATACGGATCAGGTCTGCCCGGTTCAGTTGATGGAGGGCCGCCACAACAGGCAGGCGACCGATGAACTCCGGGATCAGTCCGTACTCGATCAGGTCCTCAGGGAGTACCTGCTCGAAAAGCTCGCCCGGATCGTCCTGCTGAGTGGAGGTGATTGCCTGCCCGAATCCGATGCCCTTGTTGACCACCCGCCGCTCGATTACCTTCTCGAGTTCCGCGAATGAACCTCCGCAGATGAAGAGAATGTTAGTGGTGTCAATGGTCAGGAATTCCTGGTGCGGGTGCTTGCGTCCGCCCTGCGGCGGGACCGACGCCGTGGTGCCTTCAAGGATCTTGAGCAGAGCCTGCTGGACGCCTTCGCCCGATACATCACGAGTCAGCGACGGGTTGTCCGCCTTACGGGTGATCTTGTCAATTTCGTCGATGTAGATGATTCCGGTCTCGGCCTTGGCGACATCGAAATCCGCCGCCTGAATCAGCTTCAGGAGGATGTTCTCGACGTCTTCGCCGACGTAGCCTGCCTCGGTCAGAGCGGTGGCGTCGGCAATCGCGAATGGCACG
>JAGQUU010000186.1 GCA_020438345.1 Solirubrobacterales bacterium
AGCTTCGCACCGACCGAAGTGCCGATGATCGAATTGAGGTAGCCCCAGGAGTGGAAGAGCGGCGCGGCCATCACGATCTTCTCACCGGAGAAGTGGGGTATCCGGTCGAGCATCCCGACCATCACCGAGAGTCCGCTCGGGGCCGGCCTCCGGGCCCCTTTCGGGGCGCCTGTCGTACCGGAAGTGAGAATGATGTTCCGGCCCTTTTCACTGGGCCAGGGAAGATCGGAATCGTCGTTGGTGGCGATCAGATCCTCGAGGCTGGTCAACATCGAAGTACCGGGGTCGTCCTCGTAGCCACAAACCTGGCCGATCTCCTCCGGCAGGCCTGAAAGCAGACCCTCGAACTCCTGGTCGAGGATCACCACCCTGGCACCCTCCCGCGCGATCACATCGGTCAACTGCGGGCCCGAGAACATTGTGTTCAGCAGGATCACATTGGCGCCCAGCTTCCAGCCGGCAAGATTGCTTTCGACGAAACCGCGGTGGTTTCGACACATGATCGCCAGACCGTCGCCAACCCCGATCCCCATCCCGGCCAGGGCCCGGGCGATCGCATTGCTGCGACGGTGGGTCTCGCCGTAGGTCAACTCCCCCCGTTCATCTTCGAGATAGACCCTCTCGCCATGCTTGGCGGCCGCGACGCGGATTGCCGTGGCCGGGGTAGTACCACCACGGATCAGGGCCGAAGCGGCCAACGGAAGCGCGGTCGGACCGAGTCCGCCGACCACGCCGGCCCTGTGCAGAGTTTTTACTTCGAATGCCTTGTTGGAAACGGCTTCGAATGCCGATTTGACCGGGTTCATTGAGAGGCGATTCTACTTCGGATCAGTCCAGATCGACGGTTGCCACTGCCATGCAGGCAATTCCCTCGCCCCGGCCGATCCAGCCCATCTGCTCGTTGGTGGTCGCTTTGACGCTGACCCGCGAACCGGTTACCTCGGAGAGCCTTGCGACCATCGCGGGCCGGTGGGGACCGAGCTTCGGTTGCTCGCAGATCAGGGTCGCGTCAATGTTCCTCACCGGACCCCTCAGCATCCCGACGACCGTGCTCAGCAACCCGACTGAATCGGCTCCTTCCCAGGTCGGGTCGGTGTCGGGAAAGATCTCGCCGATGTCCCCGAGGCCTGCCGCGCCGAGAATTGCGTCAATCACGGCGTGAGTCAGGACATCCGCGTCCGAATGACCGGAGAGACCCCTTTCGTGGGGAACCTCGACACCCCCGAGGATCAACTTGCGGCCTTCCGCGAAGCGGTGGCTGTCATATCCGATGCCGACGCTGGTTGCCATAGGCAGGGATAGTGGCAGGAACGGCGGCTGGCCGGTGCGGTCAGGCCCGAGCCGTTGCCGCTAACCGGCCCCGAGACTGCCGAGCGGACGTACCGTCCGTTCCCGGCCGGTGAAAACCGCGATCTCGTCAACGCCGTGCTGCTCCAGGAACGCAAGTGCCTCCGGGTAGCCGAACCCGATCTGTCCGGGATCGTGGGCATCCGACGAAAGCGAAAAGACTGCGCCTGCCTCCACGCACATTTCCATGAAAGCGGGGGCCGGATAGATCTCCCCCACACCTTTGCGAAGCCCCGCCGTCGAGACCTCGACCGCAATACCCGACTCGGCAATTGCTTCAATTGCGGGCTCGTACATACTCCGCGGATCGACCGACGGCAGCCGGCCCGCCCGGCCCCAGACCTTGACCAGGTCCGGGTGAGCGAGGATGTCGAAAAGACCGGACCGGGCGGCACTCGCCAGGGTCTCGAAGTAACGACGCCAGATTTCGTCCGGATCCCGGCTTCCATCCCAGATCGTGTACTCCTCGGTGTCAAGCGAATAATCACCGAGGAAGTGAACTGACCCGACCACATAGTCGAATGGCCGGCTGCCCAGCAAGTCGTCCAGCTTCTCCTCTGCCCCGAGAATGTAGTCACCTTCGATTCCCAGCTTGATCGGACTGGCCTCCACGGCCTCGACGTACTGATCGATGTCGTCGATCGCCCATTCATTCCAGAACGGGTGCTGCCAGACGTTCAACGCCTCGGTGAAGCGGTACATGTGCTCGGCACAACCGAGTTCGGTGACACCGGCCGCCTCGGCAGCTTCGACGTAGCGGGCGATGTTCCCGGAATTGAAATGGTCCGCGGCACGAGCAGAGAGGTCATCACCGCGCAAGTGCAAGTGGTAGTCGGTTATCGCTGAAGTCATCGGTTTCTCTGGAGAAGGAGGGTGGCGAGTTCAAGGTCGCCTGGAACGGTCACCTTGATATTGCCCGACGACGCTTCGATCACGCCGACCGAGCCGCCAGAGGCCTCAACCAGGGAGGCATCATCGGTCGCTCCCGCCAGGTCGCCCGATTCGAGTGCCCGTTCCAGAGCTTCCACCCTGAATACCTGGGGGGTCTGCACTGCGACCAGCGACGAACGGTCGAGAGTCTCGACCACGACGCCGTCGCCGCCGAGCCGTTTGACGGTGTCGGTCATCGGAGCGGCCGCGATCAAAGCGTGCAGTTCCGTGTCCGAGCCCAGCCCGATCACCGCGGCGTCGATCAGCGCGGCCGGGACCAGTGGACGGGCGGCATCGTGGACGACGACCATGGCCGGATCGCCGTCCGCCTTGATCGCCTCGAGCCCGTTCGCCACCGAATGGGATCGAGTCTCTCCCCCTTCCACGGTGACAATGCCAGGCTCGGTGAAGAGGTCGGCCCGGCCCGGAGGCACCGCGACGTAGATCCGGTCGATGTTGTTCGCCTGACGGAAGGCGTCAACCGACCACGCATACAGCGGCCTGCCCGCCAGTTCGACGAGGGCCTTGGGCCCGCCGGCTCCGAGTCTTTGCCCGGAACCGGCGGCCACGATCAGTGCCGGCACCCTCACAGGGCCGGATGCGGACGCCAAGCGGATTAGGCCGCGGCGGCAGCCACCGAGGCTTCGTAGCGCTCCTCAAGCAGGGTGTCGAGGTAGTTCTCGGCTCCCTCCTCATCCTTGTCAAGCGCGTACATGAACTCGGAAGCCAGGATCTTCTTGGCCCGGGTGTACATCTGCTTCTCGCCGGTGGAAAGACCCTTCTCCATCTCGCGGAGGGCGAGGTTACGGACTACTTCCGCCAGTTCGAAGACATCACCCGTCTTGATCTTTTCCTTGTTGTACTTGAACCTTCGGTTCCAGTTCTTGGGCATGTCGGAAACTTCGTCCGACAGCACCGAGATGACCTTCTTGATCTCGTCCTCGTCGATCACCCGGCGCAGCCCTGCCTCGCCGGCCTTGGCGGTCGGGACCTTCACGGTCAGGTCGTTGTGAAGGATCTTGATGGTCAGATACTCGCGGGTTTCGCCCATGAGTTCGGCGTCGGCCTTCTTCAGGACCACACCGGCTCCATGATGCGGATAGACGACCTTGTCACCTTCCTCAAAGTCACACACGTAGGGGACCAGGTCGAGATCTTCCTCAGTTAGTTCGTCGCCATTCACTGCGTCTGAATCGGAAATCAGATGCTCCTTTGTTTCATTGCTGACGGCATCCACGCCGTCATGTGTTCAAAAACCGGTCTGCCATGACGGATTCCTGGAGTCTCCGCACACCTTCACGGATCTCCTTGGCCCGGGATGGACCGACACCGTCGACTGAGGCGAGTTCCTCGTCCGTGGCCGCAAGGGCCGAATCGAGGCTGCCAAATTCATGGACGATCTTCTGGATCACCAGCCGCGGCAAGCGGGGCACGACCCCCAACAAGCGGTAGCCACGGGGCTCGGTCACCAGATCAAGTGTGTTGACCTTGCGGTCGTAACCAAGCAACTCGGCGAGCCGGCCGAAATCCAGCACGTCCTGATGCGGGAGCCCTGCCAGCTCCTCAAGCATGAACTGGATGTTCTCCTCGGTGTCCTCGACCGCGTAGTCGCGCATCAGGGCGAGACGCTCCGAAGCCACCCCGACCATGGTCTCTTCGAGCTGCATTTCGATCAGGCGGCCTTCGGTGCCGAGTTCGATCACATATCGCTCGACTTCAGTGGCCATGCGCGAAACCAGTTCCGAACGCTGGAGTACCGCGAGCGCGTCGTAAAGCACCACGCTGCCGCTGAATTCCGATCGGGTCAGGCGGCTGGAAAGCTCGTCCAGCCGGGTCCGGTACTTGTTCAGCGTGGCGAGCGCCTGGTTCGACTTGGCCAGCACGGCGGGAATATCCTGGAGGATGTATTTGACTCCATCCAGGTAAAGCGAAACCACTTCGCGGCGCTGCGAGATCGCGATGACCAGCGCGTCGACCTGCTTGGAGATTCTTTCGGCGGTCCGGTGGCGGGTTCCGGTTTCGACCGAATGGATGGTCGGGTCGGGCATCATCTGGACATTGGCCCAGGTGATTTTGCTTCCGTCAGCGTTGATCAGGATCGCGCCGTCCATCTTTGCCACCTGGTAAAGCATGGCCGGGCTGTAATCGAGATCAAGCCGGATGCCACCGGAAAGCATGAAGGCAAAATCTTCGGTTTCGCCGACCACGATCAATCCGCCGGTACGGGCATGGACGATGTTGTCAATGCCTTCGCGCAGTTCGGTGCCCGGTGCTACCGCGTCTATGGCACGGAGCAGCCTGGGATCCTGACGCTCTGAAAGATGAGCGAGATCACTCTCAGCTACCGGTGCCATTCGAAGAATTATGCCAGATTCGGCTTTCCAATGCGGTCTGACGCCATTCTGGTCCTGCTTTTTCAGTCGGTTGAACCGCCCCCAAACCCGCCAGTGAAGCCGAATTTAGCCTCGCCTGAATCTCACGCTGCAGCTGCCTCCGATTCAGCCTTTAATCCGGAAAATGCGACTTTCATGGCCTGCCTTACCGTGACGCAGGGAGAAAGCCCGGAGAGGCGTTCGCCACCGGGACCTATCACCGGAGACAGACCGAACCTGGTTGCTTCGGCCACCCGTCGATCGGCATGTGCCACGTACCTGAGATCCCCGGTCAGACCCAGCTCACCGAAACAGGCAAGGGGCCGGCCATCCGGGCCCGAAAGTGGCTCACCTCGCTGGGCTGATGCCACCGCCAGGGCCACCGCCAGGTCGGCGCCGGGTTCATCTATTCGCACCCCTCCGACCACGTTCACGAAGACATCAGCAGTGCCGAGACCGAGCCGGACATGGCGGGCGAGGACCGCGAGAATCATGCTCAGACGGTTGCGGTCGATCCCGTTCACAACCCGGCGGGGAACTTCGAGCTCAGATGGCGAGACGAGCGCCTGAACCTCAACCAGCACCGGCCGGGTGCCCTCCATCGAAGCGAGAACGACCGACCCCTGGGCACCGGTCGCCTCCTCGACGAAGCGGGCCGATGGGTCGAGCACTTCAGTCAGACCACCGGATCGCATCTCGAAAACGCCTACCTCCGATGTGGCACCGAATCGGTTCTTGATCGCACTCAGGGTTCGCCAGGTTCGTTCCCGTTCCCCTTCGAAA
The DNA here is from genome assembly GCA_020438345.1 of Solirubrobacterales bacterium. Taxonomy (GTDB): domain Bacteria; phylum Actinomycetota; class Thermoleophilia; order Solirubrobacterales; family 70-9; genus 67-14. Next base: position 5,433 of record JAGQUU010000186.1, read on the forward strand.
CGAAGCACACAATCAACCAGGTGCTCAAGCACACGCGGTCCTGCAAGGCTGCCCTCTTTGGTCACGTGTCCGACCAGGATCACCGCCACATCGAGACGCTTCGCCTGCTCGGCCAGGGCGTTGGCTGCTTCCCGCACCTGGCCGACCGAACCGGGGGCACCGCTCAGTTCCGAGCTGTGCATGGTCTGGATCGAGTCGATCACACAGACCGCGGGACGCTGTTCTTCGATGGTGCCCAGAACAGTTTCCAGCGAACTCTCGGCGAGCACCATCGCATCAAGTGCAGCAGGCCCCAGACGCTCTGCGCGCATGCGGACCTGCGAGGCAGATTCCTCGCCGGAGACATACAGGGTCGAGGCTCCGCCAGTCTGGAGATTGGCCAGCGCCATTCCGGTCAGGGTGCTCTTGCCGATCCCTGGCGGTCCGCCAAGCAGGATCAGGGAGCCCGGGACTATCCCTCCACCAAGGACCCGGTCAAGTTCGCCAATGCCGGTAGAAAGTCGCTTCACCCGGCTGGCAGCAACCTCGCTCAGTCGCACGGGACGACCAGCGGAACCGGCCCCCAGTGATCGGCCATTGCCGCCCGCAGCAGCCCGCCCCGTTGCCTTCGGCGCCGGTTTGGGGATGGCCTGTTCAACCAGCGTGTTCCACTCCCGGCAGTCCGGGCATTGGCCCGTCCAGGCCATTGCCACATGGCCACAGCCCTGGCATACATGTTGTGATCGGATCTTCGCCACCTCATCAGGGTAAGGACGGGCGAGGACGCCTTCACCCCACCTTTGCGGGAAATCCGCAAGCTTTCCCGTATTGCTGCCCAATATCCTTCCGGCCATGTACTGGACGTTCCTGATCTTTCTTCACGTTGTCGCCATGGCGTTCTTCCTCGGAGGCCAGATCATGCTGGCCTTCACCGTGGTCCCTGTCATGCGGGCGGAGCCGGCGCAGCCGGAGAGAATCAAACAGATCGCCCAGCGCTTCGGAATGGGCTCCCTGATAGCTCTCGGCGTGCTGCTCTTTACCGGCATGATGCTGGCTTCCCATTTCCAGCTCTGGGACTACGGGCCCTTCCAGGTGAAGATGGGTCTGGTTATTGCCACGATCGTCGCGGTCTTCGTCCACATGACGCGCGGCAACAGCCACGCGCTCATGGGCATTACTTTTGTGCTCACCCTCGCCACCGTGTACGCCGGGGTCAATCTCACCCACTGATCCAACGGGCCAGATCGCCGGCCCGCAACGCCAGCCCGCCAGCCGGCAACGCCAGCCCGCCAGCCAGCCCGCCCGCCCGCAATGCCAGCTCGCCAGAATTCAGCGAGATTGAAGAATCGGCCAGATGGCGCCCAGTTCTTCAAGCCGGATGTGCCCTCACCCGCCGGAGTTGCAGGTTGATAGCTTCACTGGTCCATGAGCAACTCTGAAGACCTCGCCTCCGAGGCCCCGGGCGGCGCCCGGGAAATACGCTTCCTGAACATCATCGCGATCGTCGCCGTGATCGACTTTCTCCTGTTGATCCCGCTGATCTGGGCTTCGCGCTTCGTCGCCGACAAACATGAGGTGGTCTCGGTCCTCGGACCGCTCCACGGCACCCTGTTCATCGTCCTGATTGCACTCTGCACGTACGGTTCGATGCAGAAATGGTGGGGCTGGTGGTTCCCGATAATCACGGTTCTCACCCTGGGCCCTCCCGGGTCACTGATCGGTGACTTCATCATCCGCCGGCAGATCAAAGAGAGAGCTGCATCGTGATTTCCGGCGACACCGCCCTGGAGGAAGTCACCTGGAACCTCGACGATCTGTTCGAAGGTGACACCTCCGACCCGAATGCGGCAGTCACGGAGCTACTCGACGAAGCCGAGAAGTCCTCCGAAAAGTTCGCGGCCGAATACGAAGGCAAGGTGGCTGAGCTCGACGGCCCCGGACTGATCGTGGCCATGACGAAGCTGGCTGATATCTCCGATCGGGCCGGCCGGGCACTGAACTATGCCCACTTGCGCTTCGCCGCCGACACCGCCGACCCGGCCAACGGGGCACTGCTCCAGATGGGTTCCGAACGGGCCACCCGCATCCAAACAACGCTTCTCTTTTTCGATCTCGAATGGGCCGAGCTGGAAAACGAGAAGGCAGAGGAGCTGCTGGCCACACCCGGACTCGGGTTCTGCGAACACCATCTGCGCAACGAACGACGGTACCGCGACCACCTCCTGAGCGCGCCCGAGGAACGGATCGCAACCGAGATGTCAGTGACCGGTGCCGGCGCATGGTCAAGGCTCTTCGACGAGCTGACCTCGGCGATCAGAGTGGACCTCCCCGGCGACGGTGAACCAGTGAGCCTGGATGTCGCTCTGGCCGGCCTCCAGGATCCCGACCGGGAGAGTCGCAAGGCAACGGCGGAAGCGGTTACAGCATCGCTGGAACCCGGTCTTCGCACGAGAGCCTATGTCTTCAACACGCTACTCCAGGACAAGGCAACGAGGGACCGACTCCGGAAATATCCGCATTGGCTGGCAACCCGCAATCTAAGCAACGAAGCTTCGGATGAATCGGTTCAGGCCCTTATTGAAGCCGTAAAGGGACGCTACGACCTGCCTCGCTCCTGGTACCGGACCAAAGCAAAACTGCTCGAAGTTGATCGCCTTGCCGACTACGACCGCATGGCCGCCATAGCCACTGACAAGGTGACCATTGGCTGGCGTGAAGGCCGTGAGATCGTCCAGAGCGCTTTCGACTCGCTTTCCCCGAGAGCCGGTGAAGTAGTCGGCCGGTTTTTCGAGGACCGCTGGATCGACGCCCCGCCCGCTCCGGACAAACGCGGCGGCGCGTTCTCCGCGTCGACTGTTCCCTCGGTCCACCCGTACGTGATGCTCAACTACACCGACCAGCGCCGGGATGTGCTCACCCTTGCACATGAACTCGGCCACGGTCTGCATCAGGCCCTTGCCGCAAAGCAGGGAATCTTCCATCAGGACACCCCGCTTACGGTTGCCGAGACAGCCTCTGTATTTGCCGAGGAGCTGGTGTTCGGCCGGCTGCTGGCAGCCGAAAACGATCCGGCTTCTCGCCTTGGTCTGCTTGCCGAATCGGTTGAGGGCCAGATAGCCACGATCTTCAGGCAGATCGCGATGAACCAGTTCGAAGACCGGGTCCACACATCCCGCCGCAACGAAGGTGAACTCTCAGTCGAGCGTTTCGGCGAACTCTGGTCGGAAACCCAGGAAGAGCTGCTCGGAGATGCTGTCGAAGTAACCGACGGCTATCGGTCCTGGTGGTCATATGTCCCGCATTTCATCGGGTCGCCCGGATATGTCTACGCCTATGCCTATGGCCAGTTGCTGGCCCTGTCTGTCTACCGGCTATATGAAGAACGGGGTGACGAAATCGTGCCGGGCTATCTCGACATGCTTGCTGCCGGCGGTTCCCGCTCACCCGAGCAACTCGGGGCCATGGTCGGTGTTGACTTAAGTGACCCATCGTTCTGGGACAACGGACTCGATCTGGTCGCAGGCCAGATCGAAGCGGCACAGGCAGCTGCCGATGAAGTGATCGCCGCCCGCGAAGGGAACTGACCGGTAGCTGGCAGTTGGCTGTCGCCAGTCACGGAACCTGCGGAACAGAAGGGGTACCTGGGGAGTGCCGGATAGCGGATCACCCGAAGCGGGTACGAAAGGCAGAAGGATGCCAGCGCAGGACAGAAGGCAAAGGATTCCCCAGGAGACGCGCCGCGTCGAAGTCATCGATGCGGCACTGATCGAGTTCGGAAAGTATGGGTACGCCGGTACGTCCACCTCGATGATCGCCACACGGGCGGGGATCAGGCAGCCCTACATTTACGCATTGTTCGAGAACAAGCGAGACCTCTTCCTGGCCTGCCATGAAGTCCTCAATCTCCAGATCCTCCAGGCGTTCAACGAGGCCTTCGATGACGAAGATTCACCCTACGAACGCCTCCGCAAGATGGGGCTCGCGTATCTCGACCTGCTCAATGCGGATGACCGCACGAGATGCCATCTGCATATCTTCGCTGCGGCCGGGGTCGATGACCTCAAGACACCCATTCGCGAGGGGTTCAACCAGTTCTTCGAAGATGTGATTGAGCTATCCGGTGCCACCCGGCCGGAAGTAGCCCGATTCCTCGCCACCGGCGTCTTGGTAAATGCCATGACCGCCCTGGAAGTGCCGTCTGAAATGATCGGCTACCTGGAAATGATCCCGGGGGGTGCGCTGTGAGAAGACCCGCCCTGCTGCTGACGGCGCTCTGCGCGGCCGTTGTCCTCCCCTCGCTGTCCCCGGCAGGGTCGCCGACAGATGCGACGCCCAGTGCCTCGGCCCGGTACCAGACCACTCAGCCGGTCGGCTGGGGTCCCCGCAGCACCCGTGCCGCCGCGAAGCTGGTCCATCGCAATGGCTTTGAGCCGCGCCCGGGCAACTTCCGGGCAAATCACCGCGTCCCTCCGAAAAGGATGCTCCGCGCCTGGCGGAAGACGAGCGAGATGCCTTACAAACGGTTCGTGAACGGTCGTTTCAGAGGCACGACCGACGAAATCATCCAGTGGTCATCCCTCAAGTGGGGGATCGACACAGACACGATGCGTGCGGTCGCCGCGGTCGAATCCTGGTGGGACATGAAAGTCCGGGGTGACGACGGTGACTCGGTCGGCCTCTACCAGATTCGTCGCCCGTACCACTGCCGTGGCGCTTGCCGGATCGCCCGCTACTACACGGCATTCAACGCCGACTATTACGGTGCGATCATCCGCTCCTACTTTGACGGAACCCAGACCTGGCTGAATACGGTCGAAGGCAACGGCAGGGCCTACCAGGCGGGAGATCTCGAAGGAAGCCTCGGAGCCTGGTATTCCGGCCGCTGGTGGGGGCCGCCCGAGCGTCCGATCCAGCCCTACC
>JAGQUU010000187.1 GCA_020438345.1 Solirubrobacterales bacterium
AGCTGCTTCAAGAATCCGCTCGCGGTTCTTTTGTGCGTCGGCCCGCAGGGGGCGGTGGGGAGGCTGCTTTCCGGCCATGAGACGGAATTCTACAAAACGGAGAATGTTCCTCCGTTTGTGTGCTAGGCTGCCTCCAATAAGTTGAGAACCATCCTCCACTTACGAAACGAAAGTCCAACCATGAACAAAAGCAACAACTTGAAATCAGTCGGGGAAGCCCCCGACGATCCACATCACAACCGGCGCTGGAAGATCCTCGGGTTTCTGGCTCTGGCCCAGCTGATGGTCGTCCTCGATGCGACCATCGTCAACATCGCCCTGCCCTCGGCACAGGCTGACCTCGGGTTCGGTGACGCTGACCGGCAGTGGATCATCACTGCCTACGCGCTTGCCTTCGGCAGCCTGCTGCTGCTTGGTGGCCGGATGAGTGACTACTTCGGTCGCAAGCGGGCACTGTTGGTAGGCCTGACCGGATTTGCAGGTGCTTCCGCCCTCGGAGGGATCGCCCCCAGCTTTGAAGTACTGGTCGGGGCCCGGGCTCTTCAGGGTCTCTTTGGTGCGTTGCTGGCTCCGGCCGCGCTCTCGACCCTGACCACCACCTTTACCGAACCAGGGGAGAGGGCGAAGGCATTCGGGGTCTACGGTGCCGTCGCCGGCGGAGGCGGTGCGGTCGGGTTGCTGCTCGGCGGGGTCTTGACCGAGTTCCTCGACTGGCGCTGGTGCATGTTCGTGAACATTGCTATTGCGATTCCCGCCGCGATTGGTCTTCGACGGCTGCTGGCCGGCAAGTCCGAACTCAAGAAGGTCAGTCTGGACATCCCTGGCGCACTCACGGCAAGCCTCGGACTGTTCGGGATCGTCTTTGGTTTCTCACGGGCAGAGTCAGAAGGCTGGACTGCCGCGGTAACCCTGATCAGTCTGGTCGCGGGAATCCTTCTGCTGGCTGCGTTCGTGATGATCGAGCGCCGGGCTTCCGCGCCGCTGCTGCCTCTGCGGGTGGTCACTGACCGCAACCGCGCGGGCTCCTACATCGCGGTCGGTGTTGCCGGGGCTGCGATGTTCGGGGTCTTCCTTTTCCTCACCTACTACCTGCAGCAGACCCTGGGTTTCACCCCGGTCGAAACCGGTCTGGCGTTCCTGCCGATGATCGCGTTCCTGATGACCGGTTCGGTTGTCTCGAGCACCCGGTTGATGCCGAAGGTCGGTCCGAGGCCGCTTGTCCCGACCGGGATGGTTCTTGCTTCCCTGGGGATGATCTGGCTCACCGGGGTCGGTCTGGACTCGACCTACTCATCGGCGGTTCTGCCCGGGCTTTGCCTGGTCGGGCTCGGGTTCGGAATGATCATCGCTCCCTCCATGGCGAGCGCCACTCTCGGAGTCGGTGCGGCTGACTCCGGGGTTGCCTCGGCGATGGTGAACACAACCCAGCAGGTCGGGGGTTCGGTGGGCACTGCCCTGCTCTCGACGATCTCGGCCTCTGCGGTCACCGCTTTCGCCTCCGGCAAGGTCCCAACCGCCGATCTCGCCGGCCAGGCCGCGGTTCACGGCTACACCACAGCCTTTTGGGTCTCGGCCGGAATGCTGGCTGCGGGAGCGGTGATCACCGCGATCACTCTGAGAAGCGGAGCCCCACGGACCGAAAGTGAAGGCAACCTCGCAATGGCCCACTAGAACTCACCCACGGGGTGGGTCGGATTTCCAGTCCAGAAACAGGAAATCCGACCCACTTGGGGACCCCGACCAGGTTTGTGGGATCGGTGGGTCGGATTTCCGGTACAGATAAAGGAAATCCGACCCACCCCGTTGCGGTGCTCGGCGGAGAGGTCTCTGAGGGACTATCGGGAGAGCCGTCCTAGTGTTCCGCTGGTTCGGCTGGGAGCTCGATTTCGAATCTTGCTC
>JAGQUU010000018.1 GCA_020438345.1 Solirubrobacterales bacterium
CTTTACGGCAACGGTGTCGCCTGTGGCGGAACCTTGCTGCCGTCCACCCGTGGCGTCGCACACAAGTACCTGCCTTGCGGCACGAAAGTGACGCTTCAGTACGGCAACCGTACAGTCGTGGCGCGGGTGATCGACCGCGGTCCGTACATCGCCGGCCGTGACTGGGACCTGACCGAACAGACCAAACATGACCTCGGCTTCGGTGGAGTCGGGGTGGTGTGGACCAACAGGTAACCGGCAAGTCACAGGGGCCCGGGTTGATTTCCCGGGTCTCTGTGGCATTATCGGGGGCATGAGTTCGGCGGAATCAAAGAACCTCGAAGCGATCTCCAGGGCGATCGACCAGCACAACGCCACTTGCCCATATCCGGCTTCAGAGGTACGCATGAATCCCTTTGAAGTCGAGCGCCTGGGCTGGGACGAGATCCGGGGCCTGCCAATCGTTCCGGATGCCAACATCGGAACCGGCCGGTTTCACATCGTCTGCTCGCGGGAAGGGGAAGGCGAAGAACTCGAGGAAGTCGAGGCAGTTGCCGAGGAACTCGTGACCGTCACCCCGGGGACCCGGGAAGAGCCCTCCGTGCCGGAAGCGCCCGGTCTGCCGGACAACCCTGGCCGCTGGAACTAGACGTCGCTCCAGAAATCGATTCCCGAGTTGGTCATCCAGTTCTGGATTTCGATGTTGATGCGATAGAGCTCTCCGGTCCAGATCAATACGCCCATGATGATCAGGATGATTCCGCCGAAGGCGATGATCAGGCCGTAGTGGCGCTTGACCACGGCGAAGGCCGTGGTCATCCTGTTGAAGGCCAGGGCGGTGAGCAGAAACGGGATCGCCAGCCCGGCCGAGTAAACCGCAAGCAGAAGCGCTCCGCGGGCTGCAGAGTCAGTCAGGGAAGCAGCGGAGAGAATTGCGCCGAGGGTGGGGCCGATGCAGGGTGTCCAGGCGAAGGCGAATGCCGCGCCCGCGACCAGCGGCCCGCCTTTGCCGGCTCGCTGCATGAGCGCGTCGACATGCCATTCCCTGTTTAGCCGGGTGACGAAGAAAGAGGCGACGAAAAGGACTCCCATCGCGATGATCAAGGCGGCCGCGATCTTGTCCAGCGCTTCCCGATGGTCACTTAGCAGCGACCCGATCCTGGTCGCCCCCATGCCGAGCAGGATGAACACAGCAGAGAAACTGCCGCAGAAGATCAGGCTCGGGACAAGGACCTTTTTCCAATCCGCACCCTCCAGCTCGTCCGCGGTGAGACCGGAAACAGCCGACAGATATCCCGGAACAATCGGCAGTACACAAGGAGAAAGGAAAGAGACGATTCCTGCCACAAGTGCGGTCAGCAAACCGACCCCGGCGGCGGGATCGGTTGCTGCCACCGGTATCGCAACCAGCGCTGAATGGATGAAAGTCTCTGCCAGCAAGGGTCTGAGAGCGTATCTTGGCGGCATGGACCAGTTGCTGGAGCAAGCAGTTGTCGCGATCACAGGAGGCGCCCGGGGGATCGGCCGGGCCTCCGCCGAACAGTTGGCCGCGGCCGGGGGCCGGGTGGCGATCGGCGACCTTGACGGGGAGGCAGCTGCCAAAGCCGCGTCCGACATCGGCAAAAGGGCGATCGGGATACAGGTCGATGTAACTGACCACGACAGCTTCGAGGCGTTCCTGGAACAGGCAGAGGCGGAACTCGGTCCGCTTGACGGGCTGGTCAACAACGCAGGCGTGATGCTGCTCGGCCCGATAGACGAGGAAGACCCCGAACAAACCGGGACGATGATCGCCGTGAACCTGACCGGGGTCATCAACGGAACACGTCTGGCGATCAGCAAGATGAAGCCACGCCATCGTGGCCGGATCATCAACATTGCCTCCCAGGCGGGCAAGGCAGGACTGTCTGGAGGCGCCACTTATTGCGCGACCAAGTTCGGGGTGATCGGATTTTCGGAATCGGTGCGCCAGGAACTGAAGGGCAGTGGGGTCGGGATCTCCTGGATCCTCCCCGGCGTGGTCGACACGGCGATGACCGCCGGTCTGCCCGACACCCGTCTGATGGAGATGCTCTCACCTGATGAGGTGGCCTCGGCGGTCGTCAAAGCGATGAAGGAAGGCGGGAGTGAAGTCTGGGTCCCGGCCCGGAATCAGTGGCTCGATGCTCCGCTTCGACTGCTGCCACGACACCTGCGCGAACGGGTTTTTGCGATGACCGGCGCCGACCAGGTGCTTGCCGGAGCCGATCCCGAGCGCCGCAGGGGATATGAGGGCCCTATCTCCGGGGACTCATGACGACCCATCCGGTTTGTCCCGCCGTACATATGAGGTTGGCCGACCTTCGGTAAACTGCCCCGGTGGGCTGGCTCACTTCCTGACAGCGGTTCCCGCCGCTGCGTACACCCGTCTCTGACCATCAATTGCCGCTCTGCGGCCCGAGAAGCGCGAACAAATGACCGAATTTGCCCCGTCGTCCACGACCCGTGACGGCCTCTACGACTCGACAAATGAACATGACGCCTGTGGCGTCGCGATGGTCGCCAGACTTGACAACGAAGCCAGGCATGACGTGGTCAGCCAGGGGCTGCTTGCTCTCGAGAACCTCGAGCACCGCGGAGCCGCCGGGGCTGACGCCAGCACCGGCGACGGCGCCGGCATCCTGATTCAGCTTCCCGACGTCTACTTCCGTGAAGAGGCGGGGATCGACCTGCCACCCGTCGGGCGCTACGGCGTTGCGATGTGTTTCCTGCCCCGCGAGAACGATCAACGGCGTGAAGAACTCAAGGCTCTGCTCGTCGATACCGTGGCCGCTGAAGGTCAGGTTCTGCTTGGCTGGCGCGACGTCCCGGTCGATGTCGAACATGTCGGCGACACCGCAAACAGGTCACGGCCGCATGTCGCCCAGCTGTTCATCGGTGCCGGTGACGGCTTCACCGAAGATCAGGACGCCTTCGAGCGCAAGCTATATGTGATCCGGCGGATCTGCGAGATCGCAGCCGGAGAAGAGCTCTACATCGCTTCCTGCTCCTCACGGACAATCGTCTACAAGGGCATGCTGACCAGCTACCAGGTCCCCGGCTTCTACCCGGAACTCAGGGACGAGCGGGTCCGCTCCGGCATGGCACTGGTCCATTCGCGCTTTTCCACCAACACCTTCCCCAGTTGGGACCTGGCCCATCCGTTCCGGCTGATCGCACACAACGGCGAGATCAACACTCTGCGCGGCAACATCAACTGGATGCGGGCCCGTGAATCACAGCTGGCATCGGAGCTGTTCGGGGATGACCTCGAGAAGGTGACTCCGGTGGTCCGACCCGACGGCTCTGACTCCGCGACCTTCGACAATGTGCTCGAACTGCTCATGCTGGCAGGCAGGTCGCTGCCGCATGCGGCGATGATGATGATCCCCGAGTCCTTCCGGAACCGTGACGATCTCAGCGATGAACTGAAGGGCTTCTACGCGTACCACGCCTGCCTGATGGAACCATGGGACGGACCGGCGGCAGTCTGCTTCACCGATGGCCGCGTCATCGGGGCGACGCTCGACCGCAACGGACTTCGTCCCGGCCGCTGGGTTGAAACGAAAGACGGCATGGTCGTGCTCGGTTCCGAAATCGGACTTCTGGATATCGCCCCCGAGGACGTCAAGCGCCTCGGACGGCTCCAGCCCGGCAAGCTGTTTCTGGTCGACCTGGAACAGAACCGGATCATCGAGGATGAGGAAGTCAAGCGGGAGATCTCACGCAGCCAGCCTTACAGCGAATGGTTCAACCGCGCTTCGGTCCACTTCGACGACCTGCCGACCGCGTATGTGACGATGACCGGTGTCCAGCCGACTCTTCGACGCCAGAAAGCTTTCGGCTATTCGCAGGAGGACCTCCGCGTTCTGATCACGCCGATGGCCGCAACGGGCGCCGAACCGATCGGGTCGATGGGGAACGACAGCGCCCTGCCCGTGCTCTCTGACAACAGTCCGCCGCTCTATAGCTACTTCAAGCAGCTTTTTGCCCAGGTGACCAATCCGCCGATCGACCCGATCCGGGAAGAGATCGTGATGAGCCTCGCCGCTGGCGTCGGTTCGGAACAGAACCTTCTCACCGAGACCGAACAGCACGCGCATCAACTTTGCCTGAATCAGCCGATCCTGATGAATCAGGAACTCGAGACGATCCGGCATGTCAACCATGACATCTTCCGGGCGGACACGATCGACATGACCTGGGATGTCGCCGAAGCCGAAGATGGCCTCGAATCGCGCCTTCAGGCGATCTGCGACGAGGCCGAGCAGGCGATCGAGAAGGGCTTCAACATTCTGATCCTTTCCGACCGTCGCACCGGGCCCCGCAGGGTTCCGATTCCTGCACTGCTCGCGGTTGGTGCCGTTCACCACCATCTGGTCCGGGCCGGAACGAGACTCCGGGCGGGATTGATCCTCGAGTCCGGTGAGCCGCGGGAAGTCCATCACATGGCGACGCTGATCGGCTACGGTTGCTCGGCGATCAACCCCTATCTGATGCTTGATTCGGTTGACGACCTCGTCGTCGGCGGCCTGGTTCCGGACATCGAGTCGCCAGAGAGGGGCCAGCGAAATGTCGTCAAGGCGATCGGCAAAGGTCTTCTGAAGACGATCTCGAAGATGGGGATCTCGACGATCCAGTCCTATTGCGGTGCCCAGATTTTCGAAGCGGTCGGGCTTGAGAAGGAGTTGATCGACCGGTATTTCACGGGGACTGCTTCCCGGATCGGCGGCATCGGCCTTGAAGTCATCGCCAAGGAAACGATGGACCGGCATGCGTCGGCCTTCCCCGGACTTGGTGAGGATCTGCTGCCGGTCGGCGGTGTGTATGCCTGGCGCAGGGACGGGGAATTTCACCAATGGAATCCGGAAACGGTTTCGCTCATCCAGCATGCGGTTCGCAACGAGGGCGGCTCCGCCCAGGAGAAGTACGACGAGTTCAAAGAGCAGGTCAATGAAATCGCCTTGAAGAAAGCGACACTGCGCGGGCTTTTCAAGCTGAAACAGGCCGGAGGGGGCCCCGTACCCCTGGAAGAGGTTGAACCGGCGAAGGAGATCGTCAAGCGGTTTGCTACCGGCGCCATGTCACTCGGTTCAATCTCACGGGAGAGTCATGAGAACCTGGCGATAGCGATGAACCGTCTCGGTGGCAAGTCCAACACCGGCGAGGGCGGGGAGGACCCGGTCCGTTTCACTCCGGAGGAAAATGGTGATTCCCGCCGTTCCGCGATAAAGCAGGTCGCTTCGGGACGGTTCGGTGTGACCTTCCATTACCTGGCGAATGCCGATCAACTCCAGATCAAGATGGCTCAGGGGGCAAAGCCGGGAGAGGGTGGTCAGCTCCCCGGCCACAAGGTCGACCGTTACATCGGTTCGGTCAGGCACACGACCCCCGGGGTCAGCCTGATCTCGCCGCCGCCGCATCACGACATCTATTCGATCGAGGACCTGAAGCAGCTGATTTACGATCTCCGCTGTTCGAATCCTGAAGCATCGGTTTCCGTGAAGCTTGTTTCGGAAGTCGGAGTCGGTACGGTCGCAGCCGGGGTAGCGAAGGCAAACGCCGATCATGTCCTGATCGCAGGTCACGATGGTGGCACCGGGGCTTCGCCGCTTTCATCGGTCCATTCGGCCGGGGTCCCCTGGGAGATTGGCCTGGCTGAAACGCAGCAGACGTTGATCCGCAATGACCTGCGCTCACGCATCACAGTTCAGACCGATGGCCAGTTGAAAACCGGCCGGGACGTTGTCGTTGCCGCGATCCTGGGCGCCGATGAGTACGGCTTTTCAACCGCCCCGCTGATCGCTTCCGGCTGCATCATGATGCGCGCCTGTCACCTCAACACCTGTCCGGTCGGAATTGCCACTCAGGATCCTGAACTCCGCAAAAGATTCCAGGGGCAGCCGGAACATGTGGTGAATTACTTCTTCTTCGTTGCCGAGGAAGCCCGTCAGATCATGGCCGAAATGGGTGTTCGCACGATTGACGAGCTGATCGGCCGGATCGAATTGCTGGAGGCCGACGATGCGGTTGACCACTGGAAGGCGAAGGGCATTGACCTGTCCGGGCTGCTCGCCTGGCCGGAGGGGATTGATCCTTCAGTTGATCGCTACCGCAGCCGTCCCCAGGAACCCGTGCTCGACGACAACCTCGACTGGAAGCTGATCGAGCGGGCCCGCGAAGCTATCGACAGTGCCTCCCCGGTCGAGTTCGCCATGGATGTCAAGAACATCGATCGCTGCGTCGGCGGAATCATGTCGAATGCGATCGCGAACGCCCAGGGTGCAGAGGGGCTCCCCGAAGACACGATCAAGGTGAACTTCCGTGGTGCTGCCGGCCAGTCCTTCGGTGGCTGGCTTGCTCCGGGCGTGAGTTTCTCACTCAGGGGTGAGGTGAACGACTACTGCGGGAAGGGTCTATCCGGCGGGATCCTCGCTGTTTCGCCGCCTGGAGGAGGCTCATACAGACCGGAAAGCAACGTGATCGTCGGCAACACTTCGCTTTATGGTGCGACGAAGGGCCGTGCCTTCTTCCGCGGTCTCGGCGGTGAACGGTTCGCAGTCCGAAACTCCGGTGCCACAGCAGTAATCGAAGGGGTGGGTGACCACGGCTGCGAATACATGACAGGGGGCAAGGTAGTGGTGCTCGGCCCTACTGGCCGGAACTTTGCGGCCGGCATGAGCGGAGGCATCGCCTATGTGCTCGACCATGATGGAACCTTCACCAACCGGGTAAATCCGACCATGATCAATCAGCTTGAGGAACCGGACGAGAAGGACCGGATCGAACTCCGCGGCCTGATCCGCGAACATCTGGAACGAACCGGCTCGGATGTCGCTTCCAGGATCCTCGATGACTGGGACAACATCTCCACGAAATTCGTGAAGGTATTTCCCGCCGACTACAAGCGGGTTCTGGCCGAACTTGAAGCCGAGGGCGAGATGGAACCCGGCGAGGGACCTGACACCGAGGTCGTTGACGTGATCGGCGAACCGGCGACCGGCGTCGCCACCGAGAAGGGAGCCTGAGCATGGGCAAGCTGGGTGGATTTCTGGAGATTCATCGTGCAGGCATTCCCTACAGGGATGCCAGGGAACGGATTGGTGACTACAACGAGTTTGTGGTCCGACGTCCGGACGAGGAGCTCTCTGACCAGGGTGCCCGCTGCATGGAATGCGGCGTCCCCTTCTGTCACAACGGCTGCCCGCTCGGCAACCTGATCCCGGACTGGAACGATCTCGTTTATCACGGGCGCTGGCAGGACGCGATTCGCCAGCTTCACGCGACCAACAACTTCCCCGACTTCACCGGGCGTCTCTGCCCGGCACCATGTGAAGCGGCCTGCGTGCTCGAGATCCGGGAAGGCGAGGCCGTGACGATCAAGCAGATCGAGCAGTCGATAGCGGATCGGGCCTGGGAGGAAGGCTGGATCCGGCCGCGTCCTCCGAAACGGGAAACCGGTCATGGAGTTGCAGTGGTCGGCTCGGGCCCGGCCGGCATGGCGGCCGCCCAGCAACTGCGCCGGGCCGGCCACGACGTAACACTCTTTGAACGGGACGAGGCAGCGGGGGGACTGGTCCGATTCGGCGTTCCGGATTTCAAGATCGAAAAGACCGTGGTTGAGCGAAGGGTGCAGCAACTCGTTCATGAGGGTGTGACCCTCAAATGTGGTGTCGATGTGGGTGTGGACCTGTCGGTTGAGGACCTGAAGGAACGCTACGACGCTGTTGTCCTGGCGACTGGCTCCCGTGTGCCGCGGGACCTGCCGGCACCCGGACGGGAGCTGGACGGGGTTCACTTCGCCATGGACTACTTGTACAGCCGCAATCGCTGGCTCGCCGGTGAAGTCGGCCCGAGACCGACAGTCAAGGCTCCCGCGCCTGCTCCGATTTCGGCAAAGGGCAAGCATGTGGTCGTGATCGGAGGAGGCGACACGGGAGCTGACTGCGTCGGACATTCGATACGCGAAGGGGCCGTTGAAGTGGTTCAACTCGAGCTGCTGCCCGAACCGCCGGAATTCCGGCCCGATGACCGCACTCCCTGGCCACTGTGGCCTCTGAAGTACCGGCTTTCCTATGCGATGGAAGAGGCCAAGGGAGTCGAGAGGGGCGAGCAGGACTTCTCGGTTACGACCACTTCGTTCAATGGCGACGGTGGCAGCGTCAACTCGATTACGGTCGCGAAAGCCGACTCCGCACCTCCGTTCGCAGCGGTAGAGGGAAGCGAGTTCGAGATCAAGGCCGATCTGGTCTTGCTGGCGATGGGCTTCCTTCATCCCGAGCAGGAGCTTCTGGACGATCTGGGAGTGGACAAGGATGGCCGCGGAAATATCAAAGCCGGAACATACGAGACGTCGGTTCCCGGTGTTTTCGCCGCTGGTGACGCCAGGCGCGGCCAGTCATTGATCGTCTGGGCGATCAATGAAGGCCGTCAGGCAGCGAGGATGGTTGACCGTTATCTCGGCACCCTCCCGACCCCTACGGTTCAGCCGCCGAGGACGGAAGTCCATAGTGGCAATGTCGAGCCTGCCGATGAGGGACCCGAAGGACCGCCGAAACATGTCTCGCCCGGCCTTGGCCCGGACCCCAGCGCTTCGGCGCCAGGCTTCGCCCAGGAATAGCTCCTTCGCTCTGGCGTCTTGCCTCCTGTTTTGTGAACCAGGGCAGGGTTGAGTTTCGGCATCTCTAGACTCGGCCCCATGCCGGGGCATAACCACGATCACGGAGACCACGGGCACAGCCATGGGCCCGGCGCCTACAGGAGCACGGACCGCAAGGCCCTGCTGATCGCGGCGGTTCTGACTGCCGGCTTCATGCTGGCCGAAGTAGCAGGGGGCTTGCTCACCGACTCCCTGGCCTTGCTCGCCGACGCCGGCCACATGCTTTCCGACAGCTTCTCGCTGTTCCTGGCCCTTGGCGCCGTGGCACTGGCCGCACGCCCTGCAACCGCGAAGCGAACCTTCGGATTCAAACGGGCGGAGATTCTGGCAGCCCTGGTCAACGGGGTGCTGCTCGTGGTGGTTTCGGTCTGGATCATCGTCGAGGCGATCCACCGGATCGGAGATCCACCTGAGGTTCTGGGCGGCTGGATGCTCCTGGTCGCGGTGACCGGACTGGCCGTGAATCTCGTCGCGGCCTGGGTGTTGTTCCGCTCGGCCGGTGAGAGCCTCAACGTGAAGGCCGCCCTTCGGCATGTCCTGGCCGATGTGGCCGGTTCGGCCGGGGTTATTCTGGCAGCGTTGATCATCCTCATCTCCGGATGGGAACTCGCCGACCCGATCGTCTCGATCGTGATTTCGGTGCTGATCGCGGCCAGTGCCTGGTCAATCCTCCGGGATTCGGTCGACGTACTCCTCGAAGCGGCACCGCCAGGGATGAACACGGAAGAGATCGGATATTCGATGGCCGGTCTGGAGGGAGTCGAACAGGTCCATGACCTCCACGTCTGGCAGATCACTTCCGGCATGCCGATGCTGAGCGCACATGTGCTGGTGGGGCCGGATTCGGATTGTCATGCGATTCGCCGGGATCTGGAAGGAATGCTCAGATCCGGGCACGGGATCGAGCACACCACTCTCCAGGTCGAGCACATCGAGGTCCAGAAGCCGATCGTTCTCGAGTGAGACGTCAGGATTAGGCGTCCGGGGTCGACGCTAACTTCTGGATCGTGAACTGGTTTGAAGGGCGACTGGCCGCCTTCGACATAGAAACCACAGGTACTGACACCGAGAATGACCGGATCGTCACCGCTGCGGTGAGTCTGGTTGGCGGAGGCGAGGAGTCGGCCAGCAGAAACTGGCTCGTGGATCCCGGGATTCCGATCCCGGCCGAGGCGACAGAAGTTCACCGGATCACCGACGAGATGGTTCGCCGCGACGGTGTGACCGCTGCCCGGGCTGTCGAAGAGATCACCGCGGTTCTGGCCGAAGCTCTTGGTGAAGGCACTCCCGTGGTCGCATTCAACGGGCGCTTTGACCTGACCATTCTTGATCGTGAAGCCCGGCGGCACGACATCGTGCCATTGATCGATCGCGTCGGGGGAAGCGACGGGCTGCTGGTGATTGATCCTTTTGTGCTTGACAAGCAGGTGAACCGTTTCCGCAAGGGTGGGCGCAACCTGGCTCTGCTTTGCGAGGCATACAACGTGCCGCTCGACAGTGCCCACTCGGCGGATGCCGATGCCCTCGCGGCTGCGCGTCTCGCCTGGCGTATCGGCAAGTCCTATGCGGAGCTGGGCGATGCCGATGTTTTCGAGCTTCACGAATGGCAGATCGTCTGGGCGAAGGAGCAGGCCGCTTCGCTTCAGAAATATTTCAGCGATCAAGGCCGACCCGAACGGGTGGAGGGGGCCTGGCCCGTAGTGCCCCCGGCTCCGGTAGCCGTACTTGAAGACAAGCTCGCAGCCTGAACACCCGGTCGGCAGCGCCTCCGGAATCTCAGGTTGAGAGAATCCGTCCATGACCGATGCGCCCCGGCCGCCGGAACACATCGAGGTTGAACTCGACGAAAAGCAGGAGATCAACCTGCTCGACGAACTGGGTGGGCCTCAGGGGATAGCCGACTCGAGCATCCCCGGACTGGCGTTTGTGATCGCTTACACGGTCACCGGCCAGAAACTTGAGTTGGCGGCAGGCATTGCGGTCGGCATTGCCCTGTTGATCGCCCTGGTGCGACTGGTCAGAGGAGAGAGGGCAAGGTACGCTGCGTCAGGGTTCCTCGGGGTGGCTCTGGCCGCGTTCATCGCGACCCGCACCGGCAAGGCCGAGGATTTCTTCCTGCCGGGACTTCTCCTGAACGCCGGCTACGCGCTTGCCTACGCTGTTTCCATCGCTGTCCGCTGGCCACTCATGGGCGTGTTCATCGGACCACTGATCGGAGAGGGCATGACCTGGAGAAAGGATCCCGGCCGGGTCAGGATGTTCAGCAGGATCAGCTGGCTCTGGGTCGGGACATTTCTGTTGCGGCTCACAGTCCAGTTGCCGCTCTACCTGACCGGCTCGCTGGTCGCTCTGGGCATCGCGAAGACCGCGATGGGCCTGCCGATTTTCGCCCTGGCGATCTGGTTGAGCTACCTCATGCTGCGCGCTTCAGGTATCGACCTGAAGCAAAAACCGGAACCCGAAACGGAGCCTGGGTAGCGCCGCCGCGGCAAAGGCATACAATGTCTGGCCGCTTTGTCTCCATCATCTTCTCCTCCCAGAACCAGCAAATCCGACCCTTCCCCGGGGACTTCGAGTGATGTCCCTGCCCGGTCCAGGCGCAAGGATGTATCGATCCGCCTGCGGCTTGGTGCGGAAGACGGGCTCTACAGGATCAGGCCCTTCGAACTTGTCGTCAGAACCCATCAGCCGGCCCGGCCGGGCGAGTTCCGTGATGTTTCGGAACTCTGGGGTCTGGACAAGGATCAGTTCGGCTCCCGTGGCCGGATTGAAACAACCCTTGGGGTAGGTATGGCCGCCGCAGCCTGGGCGCCGCTCCGGCCCCTGCTGGAAGCCGACGTTCCGGACCGGATGGAACTCAGCGACGCCGAGGTACTGGACTTGCTTGACGGTTCGGCCGAACGGCTCGAATCATCCGGGATCGTCCTTGAATGGGATCCGGACCTGGACCGCAGCCTGAATGCCAAGGTCGTGGTCGGAAGCAGCGGGCGGCTCAGCCAGAGTGTTCCCGATGTCTTCGACGAGAACGTGCTTCAGGGTTTTTCCTGGCAGCTTTCGCTGGACGGAACCCCCCTTGATGATCATGAGATGGCTCTGATCGCTGATACCGACGGGCCGATCGCGAGGCTTCGCGAGCGCTGGGTGCTCGTGCCGCAACTGATGTCGGATCGTGCCCGCAACCCGGATCTGAAGCCGCTCACCGCCATCGATGCTTTGAGCGTTGCTCTGACCGGGTCGACGGTCATAGATGGGAGCAGGGTGGAGGTGGAAGCTACCGGCTGGGTCGCGCAGCTTCGTGAACAAGTGACAGGAGCGTCCGAACAGGAACAGATTGAGCCGCCGCCATCCTTGAACGCAACACTCCGCGAGTACCAGATCGAAGGCATGCGCTGGCTTCACCGCATGACTTCGCTGGGCCTGGGTGGTTGCCTGGCTGACGACATGGGTCTCGGCAAGACAGTGATGTTGATTTCGCTTCACCTGCACCGGCGTTTCAACCCGCAGACGGCCGGTCCGACCCTGGTCGTCTGTCCGGCTTCCCTGCTCGGCAACTGGGAACGGGAGATCCACCGATTCGCCCCGGGGGAACCGGTGCGGCGCTACCACGGTCCCAACCGCAGTCTCGACGGGCTGGCTGGCGGGTTCGTCCTGACCACGTACGGAACCATGCGGCTGGATGCTGCCCGGTTCGAGGCCGTGCCCTGGGGACTTCTGGTCGCAGATGAGGCTCAGCATGTAAAGAATCCACGATCCGCCGGCGCGAAAGCTTTGCGGACGATCCCGGCCAGATCGCGGATTGCCCTGACCGGCACCCCGGTTGAGAACAATCTCAGCGAACTCTGGGCGATCCTCGACTGGACCACGCCGGGACTGCTCGGCAGCCACGGTTCCTTCCGAAAGAAGTGGGCCGACCCGATCGAGATGGAAGCAAGTGAGTCGGCGACTCGCCTGTTGAACCGTCTGGTGCGCCCGTTCCTTCTGCGCCGCCGCAAGTCTGATCCGGGAATTGCCCCCGAGCTCCCCCCGAAGACGATTACCGACCAGCCGGTCGAGCTCAGCCCGGAACAGGTCAAGCTTTACGAACAGGCTGTGCGCGAGAACATGCTTCAGATCAGAACTGCCGAAGGAATCAACCGGCGGGGACTCGTGCTGAAACTTCTCACCTCCCTGAAACAGATCTGCAACCACCCGGCCCAATACCTTGGCGAGGACGGCGACCGGCTCACAGAGCGTTCCGGAAAGCTGGAACTGCTCGACGAGTTGCTGGACACGATCCTCAGCGAAGGCAGTTCTGTGCTGGTCTTCACTCAGTACGTTGCGATGGCGAAGCTGCTTTCGCGGCATTTGCGTGACCGGGACATTGGCGGAATGCTGCTCCACGGTGGTACCGCCGTGAAGCAGCGTGAACGAATGGTTGAACGGTTCCAGGGTGGTGAAGTGCCGGTATTTCTGCTGTCCCTGAAGGCTGCCGGTACCGGACTCAACCTGACCAGAGCCGACCATGTGATCCACTATGACCGCTGGTGGAATCCGGCAGTCGAGGAGCAGGCAACGGACCGTGCCCACCGCATCGGCCAGGAGAAATCAGTCCAGGTCCACCGCCTGATCGCCGAAGGAACCATCGAAGATCGAATCGCTTCCATCCACGAAACCAAACGCGAACTCGCGGATGCGATCGTCAGCGCCGGCGAATCCGCACTGACCGAATTGAGCAACGATGACCTCGCCGAACTGGTTGAGCTCAGGAACGCCGGCTGATGTCCGGCGATAGCAACGGCAGCGGCCGAACCTGGCGGGGGCAGACATCCGAAGAACGTCAGGTCGACCGTCGCGAGCGCCTCTTCGAAGCCGGGATCGAGCTTTTCGGAACTCAGGGCTACGCCGCAACCTCGGTCAAGTCGATCTGCACGGAAGCCGGTCTTACAGAGCGCTACTTCTATGAAGCGTTCAACGACCGGGAGGATCTGCTTGCCGAGATCTACGAACAATTGGTCAAGGACTGCGCCAAAGCCACGGTAGAAGCGCTCGACGGAGCAGAGCAAAGCATTGAAGCGTCAATGAGGGCCGGACTCACTGCATTCGCAAAGAAACTCACCGAAGATCCCCGCCGGGCCCGGATTCAGGAGATTGAGTCGGTCGGTGTAAGCGAAGCAATCGAACGCAGACGGCGTGCTTCGATTCATTCCTTCGCCGATCTGATCGCCGACCGGGTACGACAACTTGGCGGCAGCGAACTGCGTCAGGGTCTGAATCTCGACGTGATCGCAATTGGCCTTGTAGGTTTCGTGAACGAGCAGCTGATTGACCATGTCCTTGGCTACATCGATCTGCCTCTTGACGATGTGGTCGAGGGACAGGTGGCGGTGTTCGTCGCTACGGCCGAATCCCTGCTTGACTGACCTCTCCGGCTGGAGTGACACGAGGTCGTGTCCATTTGAGAGAATGGGTCCATGACATCCCGGAAGACAATCGTGATCACCGGCGCGGGGCGAGGCATCGGCCAGGCCACAGCGGAAATCCTGGCAGCCCGGGGGCATCGGCTCGCGCTCGCCGATATTGACCTGAAAGAAGTTGAGGCAGCGGCCGGAAAGATCGGGGCGGATGCCTGGCAGCTGGATGTTTCCGACCGTGAAGCGTTCAGGACATTCCTCTCCGAGGTGGAGGAGAAAGCCGGCCCGGTTGACGTGATCATCAACAACGCCGGAATATGTTCCGCCACACCGGATGCTCTCGCACAGGATCCAGTCCTGATGGACCGCACGATTGATGTGAACCTGAAGGGAGTGATGGACGGAACCCTGCAAGCATTGGCCCTGATGCTTCCCCGGCGTTCAGGCCAAGTGATCAATATCGCGTCGCTAGCCGGACTAATGGGCGTCCCCGGGCTGGCCTCCTACTCGGCATCCAAGCACGGGGTAATCGGCTTCACCGAATCGGTGCGCATTGAATACACGGGTTCCGGAGTGAATTTCACCGTGGTCATGCCCGGTCCGGTTGCGACCGAGATGATGGACGGAACTTCAAACTCGCCATTCGTGACGATGCTGAAGCCGGAAGAAATGGCGCTCGCGATAGCTGATTCGGTGGAATCGAAGAAGGAACGCATCTCGTTGCCGAGGTCGAGCTGGGCGCTGACCCGGATGACCTCGCTCTTGCCGGCCTGGCTTTCAATCCGGGTGAACAGACTCACGCGGGTTGACCGGATCTATACGGATGTGAATCCCGCAGTCCGGTCTTCCTACGAAGAGCGGATCAGGCTGGGACACCAAGACGATTGACTCGCCGGAGCGACGAATCGTCATAGTTGCATGGGTCGGCAACTCAGGCCCTGAACGCGAGGAGAAGAAAATGCGTCGCTTGGTGAGCGTCAACAAAACAGTTGGGTCCGAAGCCGGAGTGATGCCAGTCGCAGTTGAGCTGATCGACTCGGAAGGATCCCGTTGACCGACATCCTCTCCCGCCGTGATCTTCAGTTCCTTCTCCACGAATGGCTTGATGTCGAGCGCCTCACAGAAAGAGAGGAATTCCGGGGACAGACCGCAGACGACTGGAATGATGCTCTTCTTCTGGCCGAGCAGGTGGCGGGCGACCAGTTTCAGCCACACAACCGCAAGGCGGACCTGAACGAACCCAGGATCGGCGAAGACGGCAAAGTAGTGCTGATTCCCGAGGTTGCCGAGGCCCTCGGTGTACTCGGCGAAACCGGGCTGATGGCTGCCGCGATGCCCGAGGAGGTCGGGGGCATGGGACTGCCAGCGACCGTTTCCGGGGCGATATTCGCCTGGCTTCATGCCGCCAACGTCGGTACAACGGCCTATCCGATGCTGACCGCAGGAGCGGCCAACTTGCTGATCGCCAACGGTTCAAAGGATCAGGTCCGGACCTGGGTCATTCCGATGATCGAGGGCCGCTTTCACGGAACCATGTGCCTTTCGGAAACCCAGGCTGGCAGTTCGCTGGCTGACATCACTACCCGCGCCGAGGCCCAGGAAGACGGGACCTACCGGATATTTGGCAACAAGATGTGGATCAGCGCCGGATCACATGAGCTGGGGGAGAACATCGTCCACCTGGTCCTGGCCAAGATTCCCGGTTCGCCTCCTGGCGTCAAGGGGATCAGCCTCTTTGTCGTTCCGCGGTTTCTTCTGGATGGGGACGGCAGCATCGCCGAACGCAATGACGTTGTCCTCGCAGGGGTGAACCACAAGATGGGTTTCCGGGGAACCGTGAACACGGTGCTCGGGTTCGGCGAGGGTGAATACATGCCAGGTGGCAAAGCCGGGGCAGTGGGCTACCTGATCGGTGACCCGAACCACGGACTCTCGTACATGTTTCACATGATGAACGAGGCCCGAATCGGTGTCGGGCTCGGCGCGACCGCCCTCGGGTACACGGGATATCTGAAATCGCTGCGCTACGCGCGGGAACGCCCGCAGGGTCGTCGTCTGGCTTCGAAAGATCCGGTTGACCCACAGGTTCCGATCTCGGAACACACCGATGTAAAGCGGATGCTGCTCGCTCAGAAAAGCTATGTCGAAGGGGCCCTGGGACTGGAGCTCTATTGCTCGGGTCTGGTCGACGACGAGATGACCGCCCCCGGGGAGGAGACCAGAAAAAAGGCCGGCCTGTTGCTGGAGATCCTCACACCGATTGCGAAGAGCTGGCCGTCCCAGTGGTGCCTGGAGGCGAACTCGCTGGCGATCCAGGTGCATGGTGGCTACGGTTACGCCCGCGAATACGACGTGGAGCAGCACTACCGGGACAACCGCCTCAATCCCATCCACGAAGGTACTCACGGAATCCAGGCCCTGGATCTGCTCGGGCGCAAAGTGACCATGCAGGGAGGAGCGGCCTTCGCGGCGCTGTTTGAAACGATCGGAGCAACGGTTGACCGGGCTGAGGCTGAAGGTGGTGAAGCGAGCGAACTCGCCGGTGCTCTCCATGCTTCGCTGGAAAGCCTCGCCGGAACAACCGGAAAGCTGTGGGCGGACCGTGATCCGGAACTCGCCCTGGCGAACGCGACGCTATATCTGGAAGCGGCCGGACACATTGTCCTCGCCTGGATCTGGCTCGAGCAGTTCCTGGCGACCAGTGGCAAGTCAGGCGCGTTTTATGAAGGCAAGCGTCAGGCAGCGCGTTACTTCTTTCGCTTCGAATTGCCGAAGACCGCTCCGCAGCTGGATCTGCTCGGCAGTCTTGACCGCACGACGCTGGACATGATGGACGACTGGTTCTAGAGCTATTGGCCATACCGCCCGGGGGTATGGTCCGCTACCGGCGGAGAGGAATCTGAACGCGGTCATTCACACTGATCGTGGCCTGCTTCCGCTCATCAGGGGAGTAACATCCGCTTCATGGGGATGCCTTTGGGAGGGATACCGCTGCTGGCTGACGGAGCCACGCGTGTAGTCGATGGCCTTACGAGCCTGGCTGATCTCCTCAAACTGCCCCGCAACCGGCTCTACGACGAATGGGTATCGACCCGGGACCCGGCAACCTGGCCGGAATCCCCGTCCGGCGATGGCCGTCCGGCGATGCTCATTCCCGGATTCCTTGCCGGTGACCCGAGCCTTTCACCAATGGCTCGCTGGCTCAAGAACGGGGGCTGGACGATGACCAGGAGTGGCATCAACTGGAACGTCAATTGCACTCAGTCCACGGTCGAAGCAATCGAGGAGCGTCTTGAAGCGGTGGTAAGCGAGACCGGTCAGAGAGCTCTCCTGGTGGGCCAAAGCCGGGGCGGCGCCATGGGCAAAGTGATCGCCGTCAGACGTCCTGAGCTGGTCGAAACGCTGGTCACGCTGGGCTCGCCACTCAACGACCATTTCGAGATCCACCCGAGGACCTGGTTCGGCATCGGGATCATCGGCGGTCTGGGTGCTCTTGGCATCCCGGGTTTTCTGAGCACCAGTTGCGCGACCGGGGATTGCTGCCGGGACACAAGGATCGCCTACGGGCGCCCCTTTCCGAAGGATGTCCGTTTCATTTCGTTCTACTCGCGTGCCGACAACATCGTCAAGTACCAGTCATGCCTCCACGGGGCTGCCGAACAGATCGAAATCGAAAGCAGTCACCTTGGCATGGGCATCGATTCGGAGGTCTGGGGACGCATGAGCGAGGAACTCCGGGTTACCTGAAGATGGCCGGGCTGAGGCAGCTCACCGCGCTCGATGCACAGTTTCTGGCCATTGAGACCGACAGAAACTACGGGCACGTAGGGGGCTTGGCGGTACTTGATCCTTCAACAGCGCCCGGTGGGGAACTCACGTTGGAGGACCTCAAGAGTCTGATCCTGGACCGCCTTCACCTGATCACTCCGTTCACCGAGCGGCTGGTAGCGGTGCCGTTCAACATCGACTGGCCCTACTGGACCAAAGATGAGCATTTCGACATCGGCTATCACTGCCGTGAAATCGCCCTGCCGGCACCGGGCAGCCACGAACAGCTGCTCGAACAGGTCGGTCGCATTTATTCCCGCAGGCTTGATCGTTCCAGGCCACTCTGGGAGATCTATCTGATCCATGGCCTGGAAGGGGGCAGGGTCGCCCTGCTTTCAAAGTCCCATCATGCGGCGATCGACGGTATGTCCGGCAGCGAGATCCTCACCGCTCTGTACGACATCACCCCGGAACCCCGCGAGGTGGAGCAACCCGAAGAGACAGAAACTCCCAGCGCACCCGATGGCCGCGACCTGCTGGCGATCTGGGCCCGTGGAATTCCCAGGGCCCCGATCAATATCTTTGATCGGCTGACTACGGTGGTCCCACATGTAGACATGGCTGTGGCCGCCTTCGGCGTGCCAGGGAGCCGACGGATCAGCCGGGTCATGTCAAGGGTCCGTATTCGCCTTGGCGCCGACGAGGATCATGTGATTGAACGCCCTCCGGTCAAGGCTCCCCGCGGACCGTACGGCGCGGCCCTTTCGCCGCATCGTGTGTTCGGCCTCGGCTCGGTTTCCCTGAATGACGTCAAAACGGTCAAGAACGCTTTCGGGGTGAAGGTGAATGATGTTGTTATCTGCCTGGTCGCAGGAGCAGTGAGGGAGCATCTGACCTTCAACAACGAACTGCCTGAGGAGCCGTTGCTGGGAATGATTCCCGTTTCGGTTAGGACCGAGGAAGAGAAGGGAACCTTCGGCAACAAGGTATCGGCGATGATCGCGCCGCTACCTACCCACATCGACAGTCCGGTCGAGAGACTCGAGTACATCCATTCGGTGATGCGCGCGGCCAAGGACAGCCATGATGCCCTGCCGGCTGAAAGCCTGAGGGATCTGACCGCCTTCGTTCCACCGGCGCTCCACGCGCGCGCGGCCCGGGTCGTAACCCAGCTGTCAGGCCGGTTCACCCGGCCACCATGGAATGTGATCATCTCCAACGTTCCCGGGCCACCGATTGACCTCTATTTTGCGGGGGCAAAGCTCGAAGCGATGTTCCCGCTCTCGATCATTTCCGACGGGATCGGCCTGAACGTGACAATCATGAGCTATCGCGATTCGATCGACATCGGGATCACCGCTGACCGGGAGCAGACCCCGGAGGTCCAGACCCTGGTCGACGGCATGCAGTCCGAACTCGAGCTTCTCCTGGCGGCTGCAAAAGCCGCTGCCTGATTTCTGACCTGACCGAACCACAGAAAAATACCTTCAGTCGCTTCGATCGGAGAGCTGCTGGAGCCGGGCTTCTTCGAGATCAAGGAGTTTCCGGATGTCGTCGATGACCTCCGAGCTGAAAGTACCGAGCTTCATGTGCCGGAGCATCCTCGTCCTTTCCGCCTCAATTACCGCGATTCGCAGCCGGATGTAGCTTTCGCGCTGTTCCTCGAGGTCATCTTCGGCCCCCATCGGTTGCTGTCGGCCGATCAGGCTGTCCCGTCTCACCCTTTCGATGATTGACTGATTGATGTCCTGCCTTTTCGCTTCCTGATTCAAAGCCTCTTCACCGGCGTCAGCCAGCTCGCGCATCATCTTCAGATGCTGGTCCCGGAGTTCCTCCGGGGAATCTCGCTCGACCCGGAACTTCCGGATCACCCAGGGAAGGGTCGATCCCTGGAACAAGAGCATCAAGGCAGCTGCGACATAGGCGATCAGAACAAGCTCGGCTCTGTATGGAGTGTCGACCGGGAGTGTCTGGGCCGCTGCCACAGTCACGGCACCGCGCATCCCCGACCAGGCGAGGACCGCACCAGCCCGCCAGCCGAGGGATTCCCTCATCCGAAAGTCGATATCCGCGCTGGCTTTGGCGATGCGGTGCTCAAGCCATTCAACCCGGCGGGGTTCGATTTCTCCGGGCAGGTCATCGTTCTTGAGCCGGTCTCTCCAGCCTTCAATGTGCGGTTTTGAATCAACGGCACGTTTGTCGTCCCGTTTGATCATCGCCACCAGAGGCACCACGAAGGCCAGCCGGACCATGATCAAGAGCAGCGACGCAACAGCTCCGTAAAGCAAGGCTTCATCAACACTGAAGCCACTATTCCCCACATCGAAGAGGACATCCTCGAGACTGATTCCCATCAGCAGGAAGATGAATCCCTCCATCAGAAAAGCCAGGGTTCTCCAGTTGGTCTCTTCGGTGATCCGGTCCTCCGCTTTCAGGAAGCGGGCGGCAAGATCGCTTGTCACAAGTCCGGCCACAACCACGGCCAGCACCCCTGAGAAGCCAAAATCCTCGGCCGGAATGTAGGCCACGAATGGCACCACGAAGGAGATGGCCGTGTTCATGACCGGGTCACCGATGCGCTGCCTGATCCGCACGTTGAGTACGCCCACAGCGGCTCCGACAGCAACCGCCCCGACCACAGCGAGAGCAAAGTCTCCGATGATGCCGCCCGCGGTCACGCCTGCGCCCATCGCGGCCACGGCGGAGCGAAGCAAGACGAGTGCCGTCGCGTCGTTTACCAGTCCTTCGCCTTCGAGGATCGCGAGCAGCCGCGAGGGCAAGCCGAGCTTTCGTCCGACGGCGGTTGCAGCAACCGCGTCGGTGGGGCTGAGCACGGCAGCAAGCGCGAAAGCCGCCGGCCAGCCGATCTCCGGCATCAGAGCATGGAAGAGCACAGCGGCGGCAGCGGTTGAAACGACCACCAGCAGTACCGCCAGCCCGGTGATCGGCTTCAGGTTCCGTCTGAAGTCGGTATTCGGAATGTTGATCGCGGCCGAGTAGAGCAAGGGCGGCAGCACACCCCCGAGGATCCAGTGAGGCTGGATTGATGTCGCAGATACCTCCGGCAGGGTTCCGATGGCCGCGCCGGCGACGACAAGGAGCAGGGGGGATGCCACTCCGAGACGGCGCGAGAACAATGCAACAGCGACCACACTCACTACGCCACCGACTGCGATCACAGAAAGCTCCACGGGTACCCAGAATATTCAGGGAACTAAACGTAACCTTGCGTCGAGAACCTGCCCGGAGATGACCCTTGATGTTGAGTGACGGGAAGGGCGGAGACCGGGAAGTCAGCGGGCGAAGGCGACAACGGCGATGGTCGCGACCCCGAGGATGATTCCGCCAGCAGCCAGGAACATGCCGCTGAAAGGGACCAATGGCTTTTCGGGGTCGGGACTGCTGGAGAGTTTCCCCCTCTGGACGCCGAAATAGATGAGTCCGACCCCGAAGGTGCAGTAGGCGATTCCGAGCACTTCATATGGCCAGGAACTTGCCGCGGCATCAAGCAGAGGCACAACACGGGCGAGGCCCACCCCGACCGCAATCGCGGCGAGTCCGGTCCGCACCCAGGCGAGCTGGGTACGTTCACCGGCCAACCGGGTTCTGGTGAGGTCGTTCTCCTCACTGGTGGGCATTGGCGCATCATATTGGCCCCGTCTATCCGCGACCGGGAAAAATCTTCCCGACCGCGTAAGTAATCGCCCGGCTTCTCGTTATGCACATGAAACGCCCGAAATTCTGCTCCCGAAACCGGGATGGCCAAGGGCAAGAAACAAGGCAAATGAGGAGACACCGACATGAACGCAGTCCGCAACATCAAACGACCGAAGCTCGCAACCATCATGGCCCTTCTGGCCCTGTTCGTTGCGGTTGGAGGTTCAGCCACAGCAGCATCCGGGCTGATCAACGGCAAGAAGATCAAGCATGGCACCATCACAGCGAAACAGATCAGGAACAAGACCATCACCCCGAGCAAGCTTGCCCCGGCGACGGCAGAGACACTGAAGGGCGAACAGGGGCCGAAGGGCGCGCAAGGCGAGAAGGGTGACACCGGCGCAAAGGGAGAGAAGGGTGATACCGGCCTTCAGGGCATCCCTGGCTCGAATCAGGTGACAACCTTCTCGGTCAACAACAACCTGGGCAACATTCCCGCGAACAGCGACGTGGATGCAGCAACCATCAACCCGCCTTCCAGGAAGTACCTCATTATCGCAAAGGCCTTGATGTTCGCCCAGTCCAGCGGTGCCAGCCTTTCCTGCGCCATCGAAACCAACAACAACGGTGGCAGCGATGAAGCCCGGTGGACCTCCCCCGCCAACAACAGCCGCAACACCGTGCCCATGGTCCTGACAACCACCGCCAATGTCAGCCAGATCAAGGTCGTGTGCAATCCGGGCAGCACCATCGGCTCCTTTTCGGTTGACGCGATCGCCATCCCGGTCGGTTGAGCCAGGCTAAGAAAAAAGGAGAAGAGAGAATGAGATTCCGACCCGCAACACTCATCGCGGTATTGGCTCTGCTCATCGCTGCCGGAGGTTCCGCAACAGCAGCTTCAGGACTGATCAACGGCAAGAAGGTCAAGGCCGGCACTTTGCCGGGCAAGGCATTCAAGAATCAGACCATCACCCGAGCGAAACTGTCCACATCGGCCATCGCCGCTTTCGCCGGTGACACAGGCCAAAAGGGCCCGGAAGGGGAGAAGGGTGAAACGGGAAGCAGGGGCGAAAAGGGTGCCACAGGCGACCAGGGTGCTCCGGGACTGCCGGGAACCAGATCTCTGACCGCGACCGCCACCAAGGTTGCCCAGATTCCGAACAGCGAAGTCGAACAGGTCAAGATGACCAACCTGACACCGGACCGTTACGTCGTAACCGCAAAGGTCAATGTGATTTCACAGACCGCAGGGTCGCTGGTGGACTGCAGCCTGGAGGCGAATGGAGGCACGGCAAGTGATAACTCCGAATGGACGAACACCGTCAACAGTGGCCGCGGGGTCCTTTGGATGCTCAGCTCCACCGAGGCCGGAGTCACTGAAATCAAGGTTGTCTGCAACTCCGGCAACTCTTCGGCAACCCTGAGGACCAGCCTGACCGCC